>CALMMY010000363.1 GCA_937868695.1 uncultured Comamonadaceae bacterium | reverse complement strand
TGGAAACCGACCACGGCAAACGCGTCGTGGGCATCCTGCTGTTCCAGGACTTGGCGGTGGTGCCGCTGCTGGTGCTGATCCCAGCCCTGGGCTCCAAGCCTGAACAACTGGTGTGGGCATTGGGGCTGGCGCTGGTCAAGGCCGTGGTCTTGCTGGGCCTGCTGCTGACGGGCGGGCAAAAACTGCTGCGCTGGTGGCTCAACCTGGTGGCCAAACACAAGAGCGATGAGCTGTTCATGCTCAACCTGCTGCTGATCACGCTGGGGCTGTCGTGGATCACCGAGCACGCCGGGTTGTCGCTGGCGCTGGGGGCCTTTGTGGCCGGCATGCTGATTTCGGAAACCGAATACAAGCACCAGGTGGAAACCGACATCCGCCCCTTCCACGATGTGCTGCTGGGGTTGTTTTTCATCACCATCGGCATGATGCTGGACTGGCGGCTGGTGCTGGAACGCTGGCCACTGGTGCTGCTGCTGACCACGCTGCCCGTGCTGTTCAAGCTGGCTCTCATCACCGGGCTGGCCCACGCGGGTGGGGCCAGCCTGGGCACCGCTCTGCGCACCGGCCTGTATCTGGCCCAGGCCGGTGAATTCGGCTTTGTGCTGCTGACCCTGGCGGGGCACAACGATCTGGTGCCACCGCACCTGTTCAACCCCATTCTGGCGGCGATGGTGCTGTCCATGCTGGCCACGCCCTTCATCATCATGGGTGCCAACCCGCTGGTGACCAAGCTGGTGGGCAGCGACTGGCTGATGCAGTCGGTGCAGATGACGCAAATTGCCTCCAAGTCGATGGCCGCCAAGGGCCACGTCATCATCTGCGGCTATGGCCGCTGCGGCCAGAACCTGGCGCGGCTGCTGGACAAAGCCAACATGACCTACATTGCCCTTGACCTTGACCCCGACCGCGTGCGCAAAGCCGCCGCCGCCGGCGACTCGGTTGTGTTTGGCGATGCCGCCCGCGCCCAGGCCCTGACCGCCGCCGGCCTGGCCCGCGCCAGTGCCGTGGTCATCACCTACATCGACACCGCCAGTGCGCTGAAGGTACTGGCCCACATCCAGCACCTGGCCCCCGATGTGCCCGTGGTGGTGCGCACGCTGGACGATGTGAACCTGGAAGAATTGCAGTCCGCCGGGGCCACCGAGGTGGTGCCCGAAGCCATTGAGGCCAGCCTGATGCTGGCCAGCCACGCCCTGGCCCTGGTGGGCGTGCCCATGCGCAAAGTGCTGCGCATGGTGCAGGAACAGCGCGAAGCCCGCTACAACCTGCTGCGCGGCTACTTCCACGGCGAAGACGACCAGGGCGTGGACGCGCTGGACGATGAACACCTGTCCACCTTCACCGTGCCGCACCGGGGGGCCAGTCACGGCCAGGCACTGAGCGATCTGGAGCTGGAAGCCCTGGGCGTGCGCGTGGTCAGCGTGCGCTCGCACGGCAAAACCACCGCCTGCACCCCCGACACCGTGCTCCAGGAAGGCGACACCCTGGTACTCAGCGGCAAAGCCCCCGCCCTGGCCCTGGCCGAAGACCGGCTGGTCGCGGGCGGATAAACACACCCGCGCCCTGCATCCAGCCAACCTGCAACCCACACCCACCTGCCATGAACACCTCCGCCTACCTCCGCAGCCACATCCGCACCGTGCCCGACTGGCCCGCACCGGGCGTGCAGTTCCGCGACATCACCCCCCTGCTGCAAAACCCGCAGGTGTTCCGGGTGCTGATCGACGCGTTTGTCCACCGCTACATGGCCCCCGAACTCAAGCCCACCGTGGTGGCCGGGCTGGATGCGCGCGGCTTCATCATCGGTTCGGTCGTCGCCTATGAGCTGGGCCTGGGTTTCGTGCCCATCCGCAAAAAAGGCAAGCTGCCCTTCACCACCGTGGAAGAAACCTACGAGCTGGAATACGGCAGCGCCACCGTGGAACTGCACACCGATGCCGTCAGGCCCGGCGACCGCGTGCTGCTGATCGACGACCTGATCGCCACTGGCGGCACCATGATGGCGGGCAAAAAACTGCTCGAAAAGCTGGGAGCGAGCGTGGTGGAAGGCGCAGCCATCGTCGATCTGCCCGAACTGGGCGGCTCACAGAAACTCCGCGACAGCGGCCTGCCGCTGTTCACGCTGGTGGACTTTGCGGGGCATTGA
>CALMMY010000362.1 GCA_937868695.1 uncultured Comamonadaceae bacterium | reverse complement strand
TGGTCAACCGCATTCTGGTGCCCATGATCAACGAAGCCTTCTTCGTGCTGGCCGAAGGCCTGGCATCCCCCGAAGACATCGATGCTGGCATGAAGCTGGGCTGCAACCACCCCATCGGGCCACTGGCCCTGGCCGACATGATTGGACTGGACGTGTGTCTGGCCGTGATGAACGTCTATTTCGACGAGTTCAACGACAGCAAATACCGCCCCTGCCCACTGCTGAAAGAAATGGTGGCAGCGGGCTTCCTGGGCCGCAAAACGGGCCGTGGCGTGTACAACTACGCCTGAGCACCGCCCACCTACACACCCCGCACACCGCCATGAACTCTTTTGACTTTGACCTGTTTGTAATCGGCGGTGGCAGCGGGGGCGTGCGCGCCGCCCGCATGGCCGCCCAGCGCGGCGCACGGGTGGCCCTGGCAGAAACACTGGGCACCGATGGACTGGGCGGCACCTGTGTGAACGTGGGTTGCATTCCCAAAAAACTGTACAGCTATGCCGCCCACTATGCCGAAGCCGCCGAGGAGTCCCACGGCTACGGCTGGGAAGGCCCGGCCCCCGTCCTGAACTGGCCCACCCTCAAAGCCAACCGAGCCAAGGAAATCAGCCGCCTGAACGGGGTGTACAGCAACTTGCTGCGCGGCTCCGGCGTAACGGTACTCAACGGCTTTGCCCACCTCCAGGCCGAACACCAGATAAGTCTGTCCACCCTGCATGCCGATGGCACGCCCGGCCACCAGACATTCAGCGCCCGGCACATTCTGATTGCCACGGGTGGCACGCCGCATGTGCCGCATTTTGTGGGGCGTGAACACGTCATCACATCCAATGAAATTTTTGACCTGCCTGACTTCCCGCAGCGGCTGGTGGTGGTCGGTGGTGGCTACATCGCCTGCGAATTCGCATCCATCTTCAACGGTCTGGGCGCACACGTCACCCAGCTTTACCGGGGCGAACAGGTGCTGCGGGGCTTCGACGACGAGGTTCGCCACTTCCTGGCAGCTGAAATGACCAAGGCAGGCGTGGACTTGCGCTTGAACGCTGGCGTGTTGGCCATCCACCGGCAAACGGACGGATTGCATGTGCAGCTTGAAGATGGCAACACTTTGGTGGCCGATGCCGTGCTTTACGCCACCGGGCGCACCCCCAACGTCAACGGCCTGGGGCTGGATAGCCTGGGAATTGCCCAAGGTGCTCAAGGCGCGGTACTGGTGAACGACCAGTATCAAACCAACATTCCCCACATCTACGCCGTGGGTGACGTGACAGCAAGGGTGCAGCTCACCCCTGTGGCGTTGGGAGAAGCGATGGTGGTGGTTGATCACTTGTTCGGCCCAGCAGTAGGCAAGCCCCCGCGCACCATGCACTATGACTGCATTCCAACCGCCGTGTTCACCCACCCCAACGTGGGCACCGTGGGGCTGACAGAGGCGCAAGCCAGAACGCAATTCGGCCACATCACACTCTTCCGTTCCGAATTCCGGTCGCTGAAACACACGCTGAGCGGCAGCACCGAGCGCACGCTGATGAAGCTGATTGTGGACACCGCCACCGACCGTGTGGTGGGTCTGCACATGGTGGGCGCAGAGGCTGGCGAAATTGTTCAAGGCTTTGCCGTGGCCATGAAAGCCGGAGCCACCAAAGCCATTTTCGACAGCACACTGGGCATCCACCCCACCGCAGCCGAAGAATTCGTCACCATGCGTGATGCAGTGAAAGCAGGCTGACATCGTGATGCACCTGCCCGCGTTCACCGCCCCCACCCGCCACACCGATGCAGCCAGCGCACTGGCTCAGGTACAAGCCATTTACAACGCCGCCATCGGCCACCTGCGCACGGCCATGCAGGCGTATGTACAAGGTGAGCTGGGAGCCGAACAACGGGTACGCGCCCATTACCCCCTGGTCAGGCTGCATGCCGCGCACAGCCAACAGCACGAACCACTCACCCACACCCGCCTGAGCTACGGATTTGTGGCTGGCCCTGGCAAGTTTGAGACCACCCTGACCCGCCCTGACCTGTACGCCAGCTACTACCTCAACCAGTTTGAGCTGCTTCTGCTGAACCACGCTGGCGAGCTGGAAGTCGGCATCAGCAGCCAGCCCATCCCCATTCATTTTTCGTTTGCCGAGCACGACCATGTGGAAGGCCACCTGAGTACGGAACGCCGCGCCCTGATGCGCAACGTGTTCGACCTGCCTGACCTCACAGTCATGGACGATGGCATCGCCAACGGCACCCACGAACCCGGCCCAGGCGAAGCCCAGCCCCTGTCCCTGTTCACCGCCCCCAGGGTGGACTACTCGCTGCAACGCCTGCGTCACTACAGCGGCACGGCACCCGAGTGGTTTCAGAACTTTGTGCTGTTCACCAACTACCAGTTCTACATCGACGAATTCATCCGACTCGGCCATGCCGAAATGGCCAACCCGGAGAGCGAATACACCGCGTTCATCGAACCGGGCAACATGGTCACACGCCGCGTGGGTTTACCGGCCACGGCTGGCGATGAACTCGGACAGCCGCCACCGCGCCTGCCCCAGATGCCCGCCTACCACCTGCTGCGGGCCGACCGCAGCGGCATCAGCATGGTCAACATCGGCGTGGGCCCCAGCAACGCCAAAACCATCACAGACCACATCGCCGTGCTGCGCCCCCATGCCTGGTTGATGCTGGGTCACTGCGCCGGACTGCGCAACAGCCAGCAACTGGGCGACTACGTGCTGGCCCACGCCTACGTGCGTGAAGACCATGTGCTGGACGAAGAGCTGCCACTGTGGGTACCCATTCCTGCGCTGGCCGAAATTCAACAGGCCCTTGAAACGGCGGTAGCCGATGTGAGTGGCGTATCGAGGCAGGCGCTGAAAAGCATCATGCGCACCGGCACCGTGGCCAGCACCGACAACCGCAACTGGGAACTGCTGCCCGCCCGCAATGCCCCCACCACGCCCCAGCGCCGCCTGAGCCAGAGCCGCGCCGTGGCGCTGGACATGGAAAGCGCCACGATTGCCGCCAATGGCTTTCGCTTCCGCGTACCCTATGGCACCCTGCTGTGCGTCAGCGACAAGCCGCTGCACGGCGAAATAAAACTGCCCGGCATGGCCACCCACTTTTACCGTGAACGCGTGGATCAGCACCTGCGCATCGGCATCCGGGCGGTTGAACTGCTGCGCCAGCAAGGGCCAGAGCAACTGCACAGCCGCAAACTGCGCAGCTTTGCCGAAGTGGCTTTCCAATGACCCGCGTCCAGTACACCTGACACAGCCATGATCGCGCTGGACATCACCACCATTTTGGCCATCACCGCACTCAACCTGTTTGCGGTGTCGGCGGTTCTGCCAATGGTGATGGGCAAGCACATCAGCACATCCGCCCGTTATGTTCAAGGCAGCCTGGTGGCCCAGGCTTCAGGGTGGGCGTGCATTGTGGGGGCCGAATTTGCGTTCGACATGCCCCTGTCCGTGCTGGCCATGGCATGCGGCTCCCTGTCCAACTACCTGCTGTTTCTGGCCCTGCGTGGCTGGCTGGGATCGCGCCCCTGGCGCTGGCTGCTGCAAGTGGCCTGCATTGCCCTGCCAGTGGGCTATGCACTCAGCTACCAGCACTATGCCGTGCGCGTGGGCTGGGCCAACCTCTGGCTTGGCCTGCAACTGCTGCTGGTAGCCAGAGCCTGCCTCTGGCCTTCGGTGCCCTGGGGCACCAACTGGCGCTATCTGCTGTTGGGCTGCTATACCGTGGTGGCCATGTTCACATTCAGCCGGGGCATCCTGGGTGCGTTCTACACCCCGCTCTACCCCAGTTTCACCACGCCACACCCCATCAACCTGCTGGCGCAACTGGTGACCAACCTGTGCATGCCGCTGACCACCGTTGCGCTGATGGTGGCCTGGCGGCGGGAGGCCGAGCACAAGCTGCAAACCCAGGCCAACACCGACACGCTGACCAATCTGCTCAACCGCCGGGGATTGGAAAAAGCCTCTACCCAGCTCATTGCACAGGCCCAGCGCCAGCACTGGCCGCTGACTGTCATGATGCTTGATCTGGATCACTTCAAACGCGTCAATGACCTGCATGGCCATGAAGTGGGCGACCGCGCCTTGAAACTGTTCGCCAACGTGGTGCGCGCCACGCTGCGCGACAGCGATGTGGCCAGCCGCATAGGCGGTGAGGAGTTTGCCCTGCTGCTGCCCCAGACCGATGAAGCCGGGGCCATCCTGCTGGACAAACGCCTGCGCCAACTGCTCATCAAGCAGTCCACCCGCGCACTCGGCTGGCCACTGAACTACAGCGCCGGGCTGGTGCTCTGCCACACCTCTGCATCCAACGCACTTGAATCCGCTTTGCACCAGGCCGACCTGGCCATGTACGAAGCCAAGCACCGGGGACGCGGCCAACTCTGCACCACCAGCACCGATCCGAGCTGGCTGACAGAAACACACCCCACCGTCAAAAAATAAGCCGCCCGTTCAAGTGGCAATGGACGGCATCAGGGGTTCTCACACAGGCCACACATCGCGCGGGTGATCGCGGCGGGCGTTGTGAACCGCCAGCAAGCCCAACAGCGCCGAGGCCACGCGGGCGCGGGGGCCATCGGCCCGGCTGGTCAGCGCAATGGGCACACGCGCCCCCA
>CALMMY010000361.1 GCA_937868695.1 uncultured Comamonadaceae bacterium | reverse complement strand
TGTACCCGCTGATGCAGGGCTACGACTCGGTGGCGCTCAAGGCCGACCTGGAGCTGGGCGGCACCGACCAGAAGTTCAACCTGCTGATGGGCCGCCATTTGCAGCAGGAATACGGGCAGGAGCCCCAGTGCATCCTGACCATGCCGCTGCTGGAAGGGTTGGACGGCGTGGACAAGATGTCCAAGAGCAAGAACAACTACATCGGCATTTCCGAAGAGCCCGCCACCATGTTTGCCAAGTGCCTGAGCATTTCGGACACGCTGATGTGGCGCTGGTACACGCTGCTGAGCTTCCGCTCCGAGGCCGAGATCGCCGCCCTGCGTGCCGAGGTGGAAGGCGGGCGCAACCCCAAAGATGCCAAGGTCATGCTGGCCAAGGAAATCACGGCCCGCTTCCACAGTGCCGCCGCTGCCGATGCCGCCGAGCAGGACTTCATCAACCGCAGCAAAGGCGGTGTGCCCGACGAGATTCCCGAAGTCAGCCTGGCGCTGGCTGGCGGTGCGCCGCTGGGCATCGGTGCGCTGCTCAAGGCCGCCGGACTGGCCCCTTCCACCACCGAAGCCGGTCGCCTGATCGAAGGCGGCGGCGTGCGGGTCGATTCGTGCGTGGTGTCCGACAAGGGGCTGAAACTGGCCGCTGGCACCTATGTGGTGCAGGTGGGCAAGCGCAAGTTTGCCCGCGTGACCCTGGGCTGACCCGTGCTGATCCGTCTGGCTGCCTGGGCAGCGCGCGTTTCTCCCCGCCGCCTGCTGATGGCTTCCATTGTGGTGGCGCTGGCCACCATCGCGCTCAAAACCGGGGCCTGGGCCATCACCGGCTCGGTGGCCCTGCTGTCCGATGCGATGGAGTCGCTGGTCAACCTGGCGGCGGCCATGTTCGGTTTTGCGATGGTGACGGTGGCTGCCCGCCCGGCAGACGACGACCATCCTTACGGCCACCACAAGGCCGAGTATTTTTCGTCCGGCTTCGAGGGCATTCTCATCATTGTGGCGGCGCTGGGCATTGGCTGGCTGGCGGTCAACCGCCTGCTGTCGCCCGCGCCCATCGAGGAAGTGGGCTGGGGGCTGGCGCTGTCGGTGGCCAGCTCGGCACTCAACGGTGCGCTGGCCTGGCTGATGCTGCAATCGGCCCGCGCCCACCGCTCCAAAGCCCTGGAAGCCGATGCCCGACACCTGCTGACCGATGTGTGGACCACTGGCGGCGTGATCGTGGGTGTGGGCGCGGTGGCCGTGACCGGCTGGTGGTGGCTGGACCCCGTGGTGGCCATTGCGGTGGCACTCAACATCGTGAAAGAAGGTGTCCACCTGATGTGGGAGTCATCGCAAGGCCTGATGGACGAGGCGGTGGAGCCGGAAGTGCAGGCACAAATTCAAGAGGTGCTGGATGGCTTCACCCACGAGCCGGACGGGCGCTCCATCCTGCGCTTTGACCATGTGGTCACGCGCAAGGCCGGGCAGCGCCGCTTTGTCGATCTGCACATGCACATGCCCGCCCACTGGTCGCTGGGCCGCGCCGCTGCGCTGCGGGCTTCGGTCGAGCAGGCGCTGATGGCCGAGGTGCCGGGCTTGCGCGCCACCATCTCGCTGCTGCCCACCGATGTGGAAGCGCAGTCGGTGCAGCATCCGCAGTCATGATGCCCGTCGTCAGGTGGTTGGCGGCCTGACCGGGCAGGGTGAGCGACGGCCAGTTGCATTCATTTGAGCAGGTCTTTGGCCTTGTCCAGGGCCGCCACGGCGCACTGCTCGTCCAGGTGACCACCGGGGGCACCGCCCACGCCAATGGCACCGATGGTTTCTGTGCCCACCTTCACGGGCACGCCACCGCCCAGCAGCAGGAAACCGGGGATGTGGACCAGATTGGCCGCCGCCGGATTTTTCTGCGCACCTTCCATCATGGCCAGCGTGGCGTTTTTGGCCGATGCGGAAGTGAACGCCTTTTGCAGGCTGGCTACCAAGGTGTGGGGGCCCGCGTTGTCGGCCCGCATCACGGCACGTACGCTGCCTGCGCGGTCCACTACCGTCGCGGTCACGTTGTGTCCGCTGGCCGTGCAGGCGGCCACCGTGTCGGCGGCCAGCTGTGTGGCCAGGGCCAGCGACATGTTGCGCTCGGTGCGCACGGCCTGTGCGTGCGACAGCGGGGCGGCCAGGGTGGCCGCTGTGGCCAGGGTCAGTGCGAAGTTACGGGTCAGAAAAATCATGGTGTTGCTCCGGTGAATGTGGGGTCAGGTGCCGGTCGGCACCCGTGGGAGCACTGTAGAAAAAACACCCGCTTCTGCCCATTCGCGCGGCTACGCGCAGGCATCCGTACAACTACGGAGTGCGCGCTCCCGCATGTTCCGGATCGTCATCGACCAGGGCCGCGTAGCCCCGGATCAGCTGGGCCAGCGACTCGGTCTCCAGCTTGGCAAACAGGTGGGCGCGGTGGGTTTCCACCGTGCGGGGCGACAGGGACAGGGCACGGGCCATTTCCTTGTTGGTCAGCCCCGCCACGATCAGCCCCAGCACCTCTTTTTCGCGGGCCGACAGCTGGGCGTAGCGCTCGCGCGTGGTGCGGTCGGCGGCCAGCCGCTGGCGCGACCTGACGTGCTGGCGCACGGCGGCTTGCAGGGCATCAATGAGTTGGTCGTCATCCACCGGCTTTTCCAGAAACTCGGCGGCCCCGGCCTTGAAGGCCCGGCGGCACAGCTCCACCGTGCCGTGCCCGGTGAGCACGATCACCGGCTGGTCCACGCCCTGCGCGGCCAGCTCATCGAGCGCGGCCAGGCCACTGAGCCCTGGCATGCGGATGTCCATCACGATGGCTCCGATGCCCTGGCGGTCAAAGCCGTCGATGAAGCGTTGCGCATCGGGCCAGGTGTGTACGCGCAGGCCCACGGTGCCGATCAGCAGCGACAGGGCGCTGCGCACGGCTTCATCGTCGTCGATCAGGTGAATCAGGGGGGACAGCGGTTCGGTCATGCGGATGGGGTGGAAGGGGGCAGCGGCAGCGCCAGCTCGAACAGTGCGCCACGGGGAGGATGGTGGTCGGCCCGCAGGCGGCCACCCATGTGGCTGGCCAGGGTTTCGCACAGCGTCAGGCCCAGGCCCAGGCCATCGGGCCGGGTGGTCAGGAAGGGCTCGAACAGCCGGGGCAGCAGGTCGGGCGCGATGCCGGTGCCGGTGTCGGCCACCGTCAGCACGCCTTCGGTCGGGGTTCGGGACAGCGTCAGCACCAGCTGGCGCTCGCTGGCCGGCACCTGCTCCAGCGATTGCAGGGCGTTCTGCACCAGGTTGTGAATGATCTGCTCCAGGGCCACCGGATCGGCCATCACCGGCACGGGGGTGGGCGCAATCAGCCTGGCCTCGACCTGCGCCCTGCCGAGCGAAGGTGCCAGCAGGTCGAGCACGCCCGACACCACCGCGCCCAGCTCCATGTGGCGCATGGGCTGGCGCTCGCCAGGGCGCTCCAGCAACCGACGCAGCCGGGCCACCACGTCGGCTGCACGCCTGGCCTGCTGCACGGTCTGCTCCAGTGCCTGGCGCAGCACGTCGATGTCGGGCGGGTTGTCCTGCAACAGCCTGCGGGCCGCCTGTGCGTTGGCCAGCACGGCGGTCAGCGGCTGGTTGATCTCGTGGGCCACACCGGCCCCCACTTCGGCCAGCGTGCCCAGCCTGCTCACCTGGCCCAGCCGCAGCAGCGCCTGTGCCCGCTCCCGCTCCGCCCGCTGGGCTCGCCAGGCCAGTCCACCCCAGGCGGCCCCCGCCACGGCCGCCCACCACACGGCCAGGGCCGTCCAGGGCAGATGGCCCCAGGTCCAGGGCTGTCCCATCAAATTTTTTGATTGAGGATGAGTCGCAGGGTGTGGTTTC
>CALMMY010000360.1 GCA_937868695.1 uncultured Comamonadaceae bacterium | reverse complement strand
GCGGCGGGCGCACCGTCAACCGCCTGGGCGGTGCCACCTTCATGTGCTTCGGTGTGGCGCTGACATTCGCCCGCAAGGGCGGGGCCTGATGAACCACAAAACCATGCTGACACTGCCCTGTCTGTGACGCTCAGGTGCCGGTGTGGTTGACCACGGTGCCGCCTGAAGCTGCGTGCAGGGCAGCTTCGCTGGCGGTGCTCCAAGTATCGGCGGCGGCCATGGCGTTACCCAGCAGGCCGCTGGCCTGTCCGGCCAGGCCGGACAGCGCGTTGTCCAGCGCATCCAGCATGCTGTCCATGCGGCTGTCGGCAGTGGCGGCATCACCGGCGTGGCGGGCCTGCACGGTCTCGAACAGCGGTATGTTGTTTACCGAATTGGTGTACAGCGTGGTGTAGATCTGGTGCAGGTCGTAGGTGTGAACCTGGCCGTTGTCCACCACCTTCAGGGTGAAGGCGGTGGAGTCGGCCCCGGACACCACCACATCGGTCAGGTTGCCGAAGTTGATGCTGAGCATGTTCAGGCTGCCCTGGGCCAACAGGC
Source organism: uncultured Comamonadaceae bacterium (assembly GCA_937868695.1). GTDB lineage: Bacteria > Pseudomonadota > Gammaproteobacteria > Burkholderiales > Burkholderiaceae_C > UBA2334. The sequence continues at coordinate 12,105 of CALMMY010000360.1, read as the reverse complement.
TGAAGTTCACATCGGCGAGTTTGAAGCCGGAGTCCACCCCGGCGATGGGGTCAGCGCGGTATTCGATGGTGTTGCTGCCCACGGTGTCGGTGATGAAGTCCAGCCCGTCGCCGGTGTGCAGGATGTAGGTGTCGTTGCCTGCGCCGCCCTTGAGGTTGTCCATGCCGATGCCGGAAATGAGGATGTCGTTGCCGCTGCCGCCTTCCAGCAGGGCTTCGGGGCCGAAGCCTTTGCCCAGGGCCGTGCCACGCGCTGCCCAGCTGAGGGTCTCGATCACCGAAGTGGCACCGTTGCCGGTCAGCTGGCCCGCCACGCCTTCGAGCATGCCGCCCATGACCTTGCCTGCGGTGCTACCGGCCATGCTGACCAGATCGAGCATGCCGAAGCCTGGAGCCACCAGAATGTCGTTGCCCGCGCCGCCTTCCAGGTAGCCCTGGGCACCGAGGTTGAGCAGCACGTCGTTGCCATCTTCGCCGTAGATGCCGGTGCCCACCCCCATGCTGAGCACAAAGTCGCTGCCCGTGCCGCCATGCACTTCGCTGGTGAGGGTGCCGCTGGTGCGCAGGCCGTCAAAGGCTTTGTTTTCCAGGGTGTTGTAGTTGACCTGGCCTGCCGTGACGCTGGCCAGGTTGGCCACGGCACGGCCCAGGTAGCCGTAGCCGAAGTGAATGACGGCATCGTTGCCCGCCCCGGCATCGACGGAGGAGCCGCCGCTGAAGCTGCCGATGAAATCGTTGCCCGCGCCCGCACTCAGGCGGCTGTTGAGGCCGAGCTGCACGATGAGGTCGTTGCCGTCGCCCGCATCGAGCTGGGCACCCAGCCCGGCCTGGCTGATGGCATCGTTGCCCGCACCGCTGCTGACGCTGGTGTAGGCCCCGGTGGTGGCGATGGTGTCGTTGCCGCTGCCTGTTTTGGAGCTGGCGTACATGCCATGCACTTGCAGGCTGTTGTTGCCGCTGCCTGCGTCCACGTTGGCGTTGGCTCCGGTGACGGTGAGGCTGTCGGCCCCCGTGCCGCTGCGCACCCAGGCATCGGCCCCCACCACGGTGGCGCGGTTGTCGCCGCTGCCCAGGTCAGCGTTGATGCCGCCGCCGGTGGCCAGCAGGCTGTCGTTGCCCGCGCCCGAGCGCACCCAGGCCGACATGCCGTTGACCGTCAGGCTGTTGTGGCCTTCGCCCGCATCGACGTTGGCACTGGCACCACTGATATCGAGGTTGTCGGCTCCGCTGCCGGTGCGGATCCAGGCATCGGCCCCCACCACGGTGACGGTGTTGCTGCCGTTACCTGCGTTGACGTTGACGCTGCCCCCGGTGGCATAGACGGTGTCGTTGCCGCTGCCTGCGGTGATGCGGTTGTCTGCCCCGTGCGCAATGATGGCGTTGTGGCCGTTGCCCGCATTCAGCACGTTGCCGCCGGAGAAGGCCACGATGGCATCGCTGCCGTCGCCGCCGCTGACGTTGGCCTTGCCACCGGCGTTGATGGTGACCTTGTTGTCGCCGCTGCCTGTATCGACGGTGTTGCTGGCCCCGGCGTTGATGGTGATGTTGTCGTTGCCGATGTCACCACGCACAATGTTGCGCCCCAGGCCGGCGTTGATGGTGATGGTGTCGTTGCCCGCATCGCCATCGACCAGGTTGTACAGGCCGCCGTTAACGGTAATTTTGTCGTCACCGCCTTCGCCGTACAGGAAGTTGGCGGTGTTGCCATTGGCGGTGTAGTTGTCGCTCTTGCCGGAGCCGTGCCACTCGTTGTACCCGGCTTTGGCAATGGTCTCGGCCAGGGTATGGGCCACCTGGCCGGTTTCGCTGGCCCACTGGTTGACTTCGCTGCCCCAGCGGCTGGATACGGTCTGGGTGTCCCTGGCCAACTTGTCGGCAGCTTCCTTGGCCGCCTTGGCGGCTTTTTCCGCTTCGCTCATGCCTTTGTTGACGGCATTGCCAATGTCTTTGAGTACGCCCATGGTGTGTCTCCTGCGGTGGGATGGGGTTGGCGGGGCCGCTGCTGGCCATGCCGCTCTGCATGGGTGAAGACTGTAGGCAGCCCGGCAGCGGGCTGCCATACGCTCACGGGCGTATTTTTGGGGTGAAAACGGGAATTCAGGAAGGCATGCCGGTGGCGGACTCAGGCTTAGGCAGGGGCAGCGTCAAGCGCACCAGCGTGCCCTGGTCGTTGCGCTCCACGCTCAGCTGCGCACCGATGCTGGCGGCACGGCTGGCCATGTTGCCCAGGCCGTGCCCGCGCGGCGATGCCGGGCCGGTGGGGGTGTGGCCGTCGTCCTGGATGCCGATGTCCACGCCGGGGCTGCCGGGCTGGCGGTGCAGGCTGACCCCGATGCGGTGGCCACCCGAGTGCTTGATGGCGTTGGTCAGGGCCTCTTCGACGATGCGTTGCAGGTGCAGCACCTGGGAGGCCGTCAGCTGCACCTGCGTGTCCAGCGGCTCCACGTCCCAGCCCAGCTCGAAACCGGCGGCGTTGAGCCGGGGTTCGAGGCGGTAGCGCAGGTTGCCCAGGATGGTGGCCAGGTCGCCGTCGTTGGGCTCCAGGGCATCCATGATCATGCGCATGTCGGTCAGCGCGTCGTCGAGTGCGGCGGCGGCCACGGGCGACGACTTCTCGCGGCGCAGGATGTGCAGCGCCGCCGTGACGCGGGCACCCAGGCCGTCGTGCATTTCCTGCATCAGGCGGGCGCGTTCGTCGGCCATGGCTTTTTCGCGCTCCTTGGCCTGCATGCTGGCAAACAGACGCAGCAGCTCGCCCGATTTGGCCTCGACCTGGCCTTGCAGGCTTTCGTTGAGCTCCCGGTAGCCCGCCAGCAGGCGGTCGAAGCGGCGGGCCAGCACCATGCCCCACAGCAGCAGAAACACCGGCCCCGTGACCAGTGGCATCTGCAAGGTGTCGGCGGTGAGCGGGGTGCCAAAACGTGCCAGGTTCACGCCCAGCGAGATCAGTTGCAGCGACACGATGCCCAGCAGCGCAGTCATCAGACCATCGCGCCACAGCACGCCGCGCAGCCAGGCCAGCCACACCACCCAGCCGATGGCGGCACAGCTTTGCAGCCACAGCAGCCAGCGGTGCCATTCATGCACATGCCAGCCCAGGGCAATGAGCGCAATCTGGCAGGCCGTCAGCGCCATCAGCAGCGGTTCTGCCCGGCTGCGGCGCGGCTCCATGCTGCGCAGGCAGTAGCCCACCACGCAAAAAATGGCGACGGTGTTCCAGGCCACCAGCCATTGCCCGCCGGGGGAAGGCATGTCGGGCACGCCCAGCGCGGCCATCAGCACATTGCGGCCGCCCAGCATGGCGGCCGCCAGGGCCAGGTACAGGCTGACGGTGTGGCGGGGCCGGATGACCCAGTACAGGCTGGCGGCCATGGCCACCGTCATGCCGATGCCCGCCAGCACCAGCTGGAACATGGTCTGGCGCTCGCGCTGGCGGTGGCTGGCCTGGTCCAGCGGGGCCAGGTCACCGGCGGTGATGGGGCCGAGTTCGCCCCGGTAACCGGCGGGAGCCTGCACTTCCAGCGCCAGCCACTGGCCGCTGGCGGCCTGCGGCAGCGCAAACACATGCGCATGCAGGGTGCGCGGCGGCCCGTCGCGCTCCAGGGCGGGCAGGCGGGTGCCTTGCCAGACGAGGCTGAGGTCGCCCAGCGTGCGCCCGACCATCAGCGCCTGCGTGCCGGGGGGCACCCGGACGCGGAAGTGTTCGGTCACGCTGCGGTCCAGGTGGCCCTGCGCAAAACCCCAGGGCAGGGTGACGGGCTGCGGCGGGCCTTGCCGGGGCAGCAGGCGCTCCACCCGCACGCTGTCGTCGCCGGTGGGGCGGGTGTCATCCTGGGCCGGGGCGGGCGGGTGGGCCAGCCCTGCGCCCAGAAGCAGGCACAGGCACGGCAGCATCAGCAGCCACCGCCCAAACAGCCACTGGCGGATGATGGCCAGGCGGCGGCGGTGGGCAGCGCGGTCGGGCAAGGGCGAGCGAGGGGCCATCATCCGTCGGATGCATCGGCAGGCCAGGCCGATGGCAGCCAGTTGCGCCGCTGGGCTTCGTAGACGGCGGCCGAGCGCGACTTGACCGCCAGCTTCTGGTAGATGTTTTTCACATGGGCCACCACGGTGTGGGGCGAGATGAACAGGCGCTGGCCGATTTCGGCATGCCGGTATCCCCTGGCCACCAGGGCCAGCACTTCGGCCTCGCGCTCGGTCAGCGCATCGGGCCAGGTGGCCTGGGGGGCGCTGTCGGTGGGCACGGGCACAGCCACGCGGAAGCGGCGCAGCAGCTGGCGGGCAATGCTGGGCGTGATGGGTGAGCCCCCGGCACGCAGCGCGTCGATGTGGGTGATGATTTCGTGGTCTTCGCTGCTTTTGAGGATGTAGCCGGTGGCACCGGCCTCGATGCTGCTGAGCACATGGGCCTCGTCGCCGAACATGCTGATGACCATGATGTCGCAGGCCGGGTGGCTGCGTGCGCACACGCGGATGACTTCCAGCCCCGAGCCATCGGGCAGGCCCAGGTCGGTCAGCAGCACATCGGGGGCTTGCAGGGCCAGCTGTTGCAGGGCGCTGGCCATGTCGGCACAGGCGGCGGTGAGGCGGTAGCGCCGATCGGCCTGCACGGCGGCAGAAAAGCGCTCGCGGGTGTGGGGTTCGTCTTCCACCAGCAGCACCCGGATGGCGGACGCGGGGCCGAGGGTATCGGCGGCAGCGGGAAGGGCAGGGCCGGGCAGCATGGGCGGGCAGATGTCTCGGTTGTTTTTTCAAAATACCAAAAACATGGGATGCGGCTGGCGGGCCCCGTCCCTACAGTGGACGCATTATGAAATCGTTCACGGTATCTGCTGCATGCGCCCGCTGGGCGGCACCGCTGGCTGCGCTCGGCCTGTGGGGCTGCACGGCCCTGCCGCAGGCCGACGAACTGGAGGCCCTGGCCAGCCAGCGGGCCGCGCAGCAGCAGGCGGTGCTGGCGCAGGCGCAGGCATGGGCACGCACAGAAGCCAGCCAATGGCGCAGCCCCGACTGGGCCGACCTGGCCAGCCATGCCCTGCGCGTGAACCTGCCCTGGAAGGTGGCAGAGGTGGCCGGGTGGCTGGCGCAGGACCAGGCCGAGCAGGCCATGGTGCAGGCGCTGCCCTCGGTGTCACTGAGCCGGACGCAAACGCGGCGCGATGTGGATGACGCGCTGTCCAGCGGCAGCAATGCCGGGGTGGTGCGCAGCCTGTCGGCGGCTGAACTGGCCTGGGACGTGGCCGGGGCCGGTGGCGTGTGGCTGCGGGCCAGGGCCGCCGGGCAGCGGTCTGCGCAAAGCCAGCTCAGTGTGCAGGCGGCGGTGCAGCAGGTGATGCTGGACTTCCAGGCGGCCCTGGGCCAGGCCGTTGCGGCGCAGGCGGCCCAGCCTGACCTGACGCTGGCCCTGGCGCGGCTGGATGCCAGCCTGGCACTGACGCAGCGGCTGCTGCCCCTGGGCTTGCAGGACCCGGTGACGGTGGCCGAATGGCACGCCAGCCTGCTGGAATTGCGCCGCCAGGTGGTGGCCGAGCTGGCACAGGGCGAGCAGGCCCGCGAAAAGCTGGCCAGCCTGTTGCAGCTGGACGATGCCCGCCTGCTGCCACAGCCGCTGCCGCCCGCCCCGCTGCCGGACCCGCAGCGGCTGGCCCGCATCGGAGACATGCCGTGGCCGTTGCTGGTGGGCCAGACGCTGCGGCAGCGGCGCGACCTGCGCGAGCTGGATCTGGAGCTGGAAGCCCTGCGCCTGGAGCAGCTGGGCACCTGGTTCGCAGGCCTGCCCGGCATGCGCGTACAGCGCACCAGCCGCACAGACAGCAACCCCGTGCTGCTGAACAACCAGTGGATCGAGCAGGGCCACACCGCCTCGTGGAGCCTGGCCAGCCTGCTGTCGGCCTGGCAGCAGCACCGCAGCCTGGGCCATGCCCGCGAGCACGAACGCCTGCGCCAGCAGCTGCTGGCGTTCAGCGCGGTGGAGCAGGTGCGGCTGGCCCGGCTGAACGTGCAGTCGGCCCGCTCGCGCTGGACGCTGGCCGCCCCGGTGGTGCAGGCCAGGGCCTTTCAGCGCGATGTGCGGCTGGCGCGGCAGCCGTTTCTGGACAACGACGAAATCGAACAGGCCAGGGCCGTGGCGCAGCATGCGCTGGCCGTGGCCGCCCAGGCCCGCAACCAGGCCGACATGCAGCGGGCCTGGACACAGTGGCTCACTTCGGTGGGCCTGGAAACGGTGCCCCTGCCGCCCGGCGGATTCCGGGCCGGCCAGCTGGCCGCCGACATGGCCGCTGCGAGTCTGCGCACCCACTGGGCCAGGCTGGAGCAGGATGCCGTGCAGCTGGCCACCGCCCAGGCCCAGGCAGACCCGATCACCGCAGGAGCCCGGCCATGAAGCCCGTGCTGTGCTGGGTGCTGGAGCGCCCGCTGCTGCAAGACATGGGCCTGTGCCACGCGCTGCAACAGCTGTGGCCAGTGCATGCCGTGGCCTGCACAGCGCCGCACGACAGCCCGCACGACAGCCCGCACAACTGGCCAGCCAGCTGGCCGCCCGGCCAGCCCGAGCTGCTGCTGGTGGATGCCACCCGCCCGCCACAGGCACTGCCCGCACTGGTGCAGCGCCTACGCCAGCACTGGCCACAGATTCCGGTGGTGCTGGTCGATGCCCCCGGCTGGGACGAAGAAAACCTGGCCGATGCCTGCGTGCCGGGCGGCCTGACGCTGCACGGCCTGGCACAACGCCTGCGGGAAGTGGCCGACGAGCTGCACCAGCACAACGCCAGCACACCGCCTGCGGTCGATGCCGGCACCTGGGAGGTGGCCTGCGCCGATGCCTGGGCGCAGTGCGACAGCCACTGGCTGCACACCACCGACACCGGCCCCGGCCACACACCGGCGACAGCCGGGTCGATACCGGCAGCGGTGCCCCAGGTGACCCGGCGCGAGCAACAGATCATTGCCCTGCTGGCCCGTGGCCTGAGCGCCAGGGTGGTGGCCCAGCGCCTGTTCATCAGCGAGGGCACTGTGCGCAAGCACCGCGAAAACCTGCGCACCAAGCTGGATTTGCGCACCACCGCCGAGCTGGCGGTGTGGGCCGCCCGCCAGGGCTACGTCGCGGAACCCGAGCGCGGGTGCTGAGCCATTGTTTTCCGTTGTCCATCCATTTCAATTTCACAAAGAGGAGTTATCCATGAGCCACCATGTGTTCTGTGACGGTCTGCAGGATGTGTCCATCGTCTCCGGTGTGGTCCGTCTGGACTATGTCCACCACGTTCCGGGTGCGCCCGGCCCCGATGGCAAGCCGCGCAAAGAGCATGCGCTGCGCGTGTGCATGAGCCCCGAAGCCTTTGTGCAGAGCTATGCGGTGCTGGAGCGGGTGATGCAGGAGCTGGCATCGCGCGGCCTGGTGACGCGGCGCAGTGCGGCAGACGCTGCACCCGCCGCCGGTGATGCAGGAGCCGCCACCGCCGCGCCCCTGCCATCGGCCAATTTCTGAGCCCGGCCTGAACACGGCAGCCCCCATCCGAGGAACCCCCATTCATGGACAGCGCATTGCAATGCCTGGTGCTGGTTGGCCGACAGCATGGCCTGGACCTGAGCGTGGACCGCCTGAAGCGGGAACACGCCATCACCGAGGCCGAAGTCAGCGAGCAGGCCCTGCTGGCCATGGCCCGCCAGTGCGGCCTGCAAGGTCGGCAGTCCAGCACCGACTGGGTTGGCCTGGTGCGGGGCCGCAGCGCATTTCCCATGGTGGCCCGCCTGAAAAACGGGTTTTCGGTGGTGCTCACGGGCATGCGCGATGCGGGCCAGCCGCACGAGTGCATACAGCTGCTGGACCCGCTGGCCGCGCAGGTGGAGCTGCTGAGCGTGCCGCGCAGCCGCTTCGAGGCGGCCTGGACGGGCTCCGTCTGCCTGCTGTCGCGGGCACAGACCACGGCGGCGGGCCAGGCCCAGGAAACCTTTGGCTGGCACTGGTTCTGGCACGAGGTGGTGGCGCAGCGGCGCATCTTCCTGCATGTGGTGCTGGTGGCGCTGGTGCTGCATGTGCTGGCGTTTGCACCGGCGGTGTTTTCGCAGATGGTGTTCGACAAGGTGATTGCCTACCGCGCCGAAGACACCCTGAACGTGCTGTTTGTGGCGGTGCTGCTGTCGTTGCTGCTGGGCGGGGTGCTGGGCACGGTGCGCAGTCTGCTGCTGCTCAAGGTGACCAGCAAGATCGACATCCGCGCGGCAGCCTTCAGCTACCGGCGGCTGCTGGCGCTGCCGCTGTCGCTGTTCCAGCAGGCCCCCACGGGCATGCTGGTCAAGCACATGCAGCAGACCAGCCAGATCCGGGAGTTCTTCACGGGCACGCTGCTGCTGACGCTGATCGAAATGCTGTCGCTGGTGGTGGTGCTGCCGGTGCTGGCCCTGTTCAGCTGGCAGATGACGCTGGTGGTGCTGGCGTTTTCGGCGCTGATCGCGGGCAATGCGTGGCTGGGCATCGTGGGCAACCGCCACAACCTGGAGCAGCTGTACCTGGCCGAGGGCGAGCGCCAGGCCACGCTGTTCGAAACCATCAACGGCATGGAAACCGTCAAGTCCATGGCGCTGGAGCCTTTCCAGACCCGGCGCTGGCTCGACATCTCGGCCGCCACCGTGCAGATGCAGTATGCGGTGGGCCGGGTGTCCACGCTGTGCAGCGAAGCCAGCGGCCTGCTGATGAAGGTCATGACCATCGTGCTGACCTGGACAGGTGCCATGCTGGTGCTGAACAACCAGCTCAGCATGGGTGCGATGGTGGCGTTTTCCATGCTGGCCGTGCGGGTGACGGGACCGCTGGTGCAGCTGGTGCAGCTGATGTCGCGCCTGCAGCAGACGGGCATTTCGGTGCGCATGCTGGCCGGGCTGCTCAACCGGCCCACCGAGCGGGAACGCTCGGGCGGCATCACGCCCGATGTGACCGGGGCCATCGAGTTTGACCGGGTCAGCTTCCGCTACAGCCCCCAGGGCCCCGCCATCCTGGACAACATCAGCCTGAACATGCCTGCGGGCAAAACCCTGGGCGTGGTGGGCCGCAGCGGCTCGGGCAAATCCACGCTGGCCAGGCTGCTGCTGGGCCTGGCCAGCCCGTCAGCCGGGGTGGTGCGCATCGACGGCCACGACCTGCGCGAATTCGACCTGGCCCACCTGCGCACGCAGATCGGCATGGTCAGCCAGCGCAACTTCCTGTTCAAGGGCAGTGTGCGCGACAACATCGCCAAAGCCCGGCCCACCGCCAGCCTGAACGACGTGGTGGAGGCCGCCCGGCTGGCGCGGGCCGATGCCTTTGTGGAGCAGCTGCCCCAGGGCTACGACACGCTGCTGGAAGAAGACGGGGCCAACCTGTCGGGCGGGCAGAAACAGCGCCTGGCCCTGGCCAGGGCGCTGGCCATGAAACCGCGCATCCTGGTGCTGGACGAAGCCACCAGCGCACTCGACCCCGAAAGCGAGGCCATCATCCGCCAGGCCATGCCCGAAATGGCACGCGGGCGCACCGTCATCCACATCTCGCACCGGCTCGATTCGCTGGTGGACATGGATGCCATCCTGGTGATGGATGCGGGCCGGGTGGTGGACTGCGCCCCCCACCCCGTGCTGTTGCAGCGCTGCCCGCTGTACCGCCAGCTGTGGCAAATCCAGCACCCGGCCAGCGGAGGCCAGGCATGAGCCCGGACCGCAACACCGGCGACACCGCCGATCAGGGTGGTCACCGGCCTGCCTATGTGCCGCGCATGGCCGCGCACCGCAAGGGCGAGCTGATTTTTTCGGAAGGGGCCAGCGGACAGAACGCCTACATCGTGCGGCGCGGCGAAGTCCAGATCGTCAAACACACCGGCTCGCAGGGCCAGGTGGTGCTGAAAACACTGGGGCCGGGCGAGCTGTTCGGTGAAATGGCGCTCATCACCGCCAACCCGCGCAGCGCATCGGTGGTGGCCGTCACCGACGTGGAGCTGGAGGTGCTGGACCGCGACACCTTCGCGCAGAAGCTGCGCTCGGACACCGAGTTTTCGGTGCGCATGGTGCAACGCCTGGCGGCCATGGTGCCCGACACCCAGGACCGGCTGATGCGGCACTTCGAGCAAACCGGCAGCCGCAGCGAGGTGGCCGCGCCGCGCCTGTCGTGGTGGCAGCGCCTGACCGGGCTGGGCCAGGCACAGGCGCTGCACGCCGGTTTCGAGCCTGCGCATGTGCGCATCGAGCAGGACCAGAGCGACCGCCTGCTGGGCCTGGGCGTGGCGGCCACCACCCTGCTGCTGCTGGGCGGACTGATGGCGGCGTTCTGGATCGAGCTGGACCAGGTGGTGGTGGCCAGTGGCCGCATCGTCACCCAGGCTGCGGCCATCACCGTACAGACGGTGGAAACCGGCACCGTGCGCCAGGTGCATGTGCGCGAAGGCCAGCATGTGAAGCAGGGCGAACGGCTTGTGACGCTGGACCCCACCGTGGCCGATGCCGACCTCGGCACCGTGCGTGCCCAGTGGCAGGCGGCCTCGGCCCAGCGGCAGCGTGTGCAGGCCGAAATCAGCGGCCAGCTGCGCCTCGCACCCACCGGCCATGCCAGGGAGGACGCGTGGCAGCAGCGCCTGCTGCTCAGCCACCGGCAGCAGCACCTGGCCACGCTGGCCGGCCACGATGCCGAGCTGGCCGCCCTGCAACGCCAGCTGGCCACCAGGGAAGCCGAAATCGCTCCGGCCAGCCAGCAGCTGCAGGTCAGCCGCGAGCGGGCCGACATCCGCCACGAATTGCAGGAAAAAGAGCAGGAGGCCTACCAGCGCAACGGCATCTACCGCCTCCAGGCGCTGGAAGCCCGGCAGGCACTGGGTGCCGCCGAGCGCGACCTGACCGGCCTGCGCGGCCAGATCGACCACCTGCGGGCGCAGCTGGCCGCCAGGCAGGCCCAGCGCGAGGTCTACCTCAGCACCTGGCGTGCCCGGCTGGAAGACGAAGAAAGCCAGCATGCCCGCGAGCAGGCCCGGCTGGGCGAGCAGCTGCGCAAACTCGAACGCAGCCAGCAGCTGATGACGCTGGTGGCACCGGGCGACGGCGTGGTGCTGGCCGTGCGGGCCAAGGTGGCGGGCACCGTGGTCAGGGCCGCCGAGCCGGTGGTGGACATGGTGGCCGACGGCAGTGCGCTGGAGGTGGAGGTGGACGTGCAACCCAGGGACATTGCCCACGTCAAGGCCGGGCGGCAGGCCGACATCAAGCTGGACACGCTGCCTTTTGTGCGCCACGGCTCGTTGCAGGGCACCGTGCTGCGGGTGAGCGAAGACAGTTTCGAGCGCACACTGAACAGTGCCCCCGGCCCGGTTTTCCGCGCCCGGCTGCAGATCACGGGCAACCGGCTGCACGACACGCCACCGGGCTTTGCCCTGCAACCCGGCATGACGCTGAACGCCGACATCGTGGCCGGACGCAGACCGCTGAGCGCCGTGATCTTCTACCCCGTGGCCAAGGCCCTGGGAACGGGCCTGAAAGAACCTTGAACCAACCTGGACGACCTGCGAATCACAGGTCTCGTCCGGATGATTACCCCAGGATGGAAGCCGCCGTGGCGGTCACGCCGCCGCACACCACCACCAGAATGCGGCTGGCCTGAGGCAGGCGTGCAGGCAACAGAGCAGGTAACAACGCAGGCAGTTGGTCCAGCGCAGCCAGGGCAGCACCGCAGGCGGGCTCCACCAGCATGCGGTGGTCGTCCAGAAACTGCCGACAGGCCTGCACGGCCTGGGCATCGCTGACCACGGCGGGCAGCACCGGGTGCTGGCGTGTGGCCTCGAACGCCTGCGCACACACCTGCCGGGCACCGAGCGAGGTGGCTATGCTGGTGATGGCGGGCAGGGTGATGCGCTGCCCGGCCGCCACCGACTGGGCCAGGGAGTCGGCCCCGTGGGTTTCGGCGGCCAGCACGGGCACATGGCCCCAGCCGTTGCGCTGCAAGCCCTGCACCACGCCGCACAGCAGGCCACCGCCGCCCACGGCCAGCACCACCGCATCGGGCACGAAGCCGCTGGCCGGGGCCGACTGCGCCACTTCGTCCACCAGGGTGGCGTGGCCGCTCCACAGCAGGGGGTCGTCGAACGGGTGGATGAAGGCATCG
>CALMMY010000359.1 GCA_937868695.1 uncultured Comamonadaceae bacterium | reverse complement strand
GCGCAGCAGGTGGTTGAGTGCCGTGGTGTAGGCAAACGCAGCGGCTTTGCTGACCGGAGCGTTTTCGCCCTGGCGCTCGGTTTTGCCGTAGGACTCAAACGCCCGTGCATTGAACGACACGATGTTGGCCCCGGAGGTTTGTGCTCCCCACACGCCCTTGATGGCGGTGTGCAGGCGCTCGACAGGGGCAAATTCCCCGGTGACCAGGCACATGGCCTGCCGTTCGTCGGCATCGGCGGGTACGTTGAGTGCGGCCTGAACCACTGCCGGGCGTTGGCAGACTAAATCCAAATCGCCATGCAGCCGAAAACTCAGCACCGGGTTGGTTTCCAGCAGCTCGGCCCAGGCAGGCAGAGACTGGAGCTGCACCAATTGCTGCGCCTTGTCTTCACGCTCCAGAAAACGCCGTACCGCTTGAACGCCCGCATCGGCCTGCGCGGCGGCAGGCAGCAGGGCAATGCGCTGCACAAAAGCGGCGTGTTGCTCAGCCACGCGCTCGGGCTTGCCTTTGGTGTCCACCCCCAGCACATATTCCAGGGTGTCCCACAGCAAATTGGCGGCCACACCGGAGGTTTTCTTGACCCCCTGCGGCACCCGGAAACTCTGGGCCACCTTCTTTTTGCCTTGAGGTGTGCGGGTATCGCGCAACTGCACCAGCTCACCCGTGGCGGTGATTTCCAGGACGAAAGGGATGTCCTTTTGTTCCAGACCAAAAGCGGGCAGGCGTTGCGCTGGGTCGGGGTCGTCGCACTTGCGGCGGTAGTAGCTGTTCAAGGCTTGGAGAATCATCCGATGGCCTCCTCGAAAGGTGGAACGTCAACCACACCTGCATTCATCTGCGCCTTGAAAAAGCGGGGCTGCGGGTCGGTGGGGTGGGTGTAGTCCATGTCGTGCAGCATCCAGCCCAGTTCGCGGGTATCTGGAATAGGCGGGGCAAGCGATTCGGTCGGTGCATCGGCGGGCACCAGCTTGAACTCTGCCGAAAACTCCCGGCAGCCCAGGTAGGGCTGGTTCACGCATTGGCCCTTGCCAGCACGGCGGGCAAACATGGCGGTGTACTTGGCCAGCGGGTCATTGGCTTTGCCCGGCACCAGTGACAGCTCGGCATGGAGGCGGTAGGCCACATCCCGCAAAAAGTAACCCGCCCGCTGCTGGCGTTCGTCTTCGATATAAAGAGCCAATGTGCCGCTGCCCGTGTGCATGGCTTGCTGCACGTTGCGGGTGGACACCACGGCACTCACTTCATTGCGCCGCAGGTTCACCCACCGGATGGGCTTGAGCACTTCGATGCGCTGCACCCGCCATCGGATTTCGGGTTTCCACAAAATGGCCTCGAACACCGCTCGGGCGGCAGAAGGCGTGATCACGTCATACGAGACGCGCTCCACCTTCATTTCAGGGCGGGTAAAGCAGGCGAACGGGCCTGCGACTTCAAGGCAAAACGTGGTCATGGCGTGCTTCAGAAGGTGTGGTCAGGACACAAATCCACTGGGGTTGTACACATCGTCCTCCAGCTTCAGGCCCAGCTGGGGGTCGTAAAGGTTGTCGGCATCGGCTTGCACATACAGCCCAGGCATGGGCAATGTCAGGCTGCCTTGGGCCAGCATCTGGTCGGCCAGACGCTGGGAAATGGTCACGGTGTAGCGCTGTAGCTTGCGCATGAGCCAGCGTTCGGGGCCATCGCGCTCCAGCGTGGCCAGCCATTTGTTCAGTGCTTCGCTGTGCGGGGTGTAGCGCACCACCACCGTGGCTTGGTTTTTGTCATCAATCAGTTTGAACGCTTCGGCTGCGGATCGGAATTGCACAGCCAGGGTTTTGCGGTCGTCCACCTTGAGCATGGTCGCAATGCCTTTTTCGTCCAAGTTGACCGAGTGGTAGAACTGCTGGAAGTAGTGCTCAAACAAACCCCGAGCCAGCGGGTTGTCCGCTTGGCCATGCAGCACGCTGACGCAAGCATCGGCGGCTTTGCGCATCTGGCCCACCGGGGGCTTTTCTGGTGGCACAAACACCACCACGCGGCCCTTGCACAGTTGCCCCTGTGCATCCCGCAGCAGCCCTTCGCGGTTGCAGCGCCCGGCGGCTTGGGCAATGGAGTCCAGCCCGGCCAGGGCGCGATAGACCACCGGAAAGTCCAAATCCACCCCAGCCTCGACCAGTTGGGTGCTGACCACGCGCAGCGGTTGGGTATCGGTGCCTTCGCGCTTGGCCCGCAGTCGGGCTTTGATCTGGTCGATCACGGCTTTGCGGTGTGCGCCGCACATCAGGGCCGACAAGTGCAGCGTGCCTTCGGGCAGCAGGTGGTATAGCTCGCGGGCTGCTTTGCGGGTGTTGACGATGGTCAGCACACAGTCCTCCTGCTTGATGCGCTCGGCCACGTCTGCCCATGGGGTGGGTGTGTGCCAGTCTGGCGGCAACTCGACCTGCACGCGGTCCAGTTGGCGGTACAGATCGTCGGGGTCGTCGGTGATTTCGCGCACGTTGTCCAAGCCATCGACATTGCGGCTGGGATCGAAATAGTTGGTGCGTGCCAGAGCAGGCTGGGTGGCGGTACACAGCACCACGGTCACGCCGTAGTGTTTGACCAGCAGTTTGAGCGTGCCCAGAATGGGGTTCAGGAACGCGGGGGGCAGTTGCTGGGCTTCGTCCAGCACGATGACGCTGCCCGCCAGGTTGTGCAGCTTGCGGCAGCGGGATGTTTTGGCCGCAAACAGCGACTCGAACAACTGCACATTGGTGGTTACCACCAGCGGCGCATCCCAGTTGTCGCAGGCCAGGCGGCTGCGGGCAGTTTCAGTCGTGCTGGGCGCATCGGCCTGGCTGTGGTGCTCGATCAGCACCTCATCGCCCAGCGTGGCAAACACGCCCCTGAACACGTCGGCGGTCTGCTCAATGATGCTGGTGTAGGGAATGGCGTAAACGATGCGGCGCTGGCCATGTGCCTTGGCGTGCTCCAGCGCAAAGGCGAGGCTGGAAAGTGTTTTGCCGCCGCCGGTGGGCACGGTGAGCGAGAAGAAACCCGGCTCCAGCAGCGCCTTGGCCCGGCACTGGCGCAGGATGTCGGCACGCAGGGTGTTGACAGGGGTGGCCGGTGCCGATGCTGCTTTCGCGGCCATGTACTGGTCAAACGCAACATGCATTTGCGCCAGGGTGGGGAAACCGCTGCGGCGGGCGGGTTTGCCTGCATCGAAGTAAGCCTCGGTATCCAGAAAGTCGGCATCCACCAGGCAAGAAAACAGCATGCGCACCCACAGGGCAAAGCCATTCTCCCCGCCGGGAATGCGCGGGGCCGCCGGCAAGGTGGGGTGAAGAATGCCGTGGTGTGCCGGTGGCACCTCGGCAAGGGCGCTTTTAAACTCTTCCAAGCTGTCTGCGCGTTTCAGGCGTTCGTTCAAACCGCCGTGCCAGTCCTCCAAACCAACATGGTGGCCTGCAATCAGGTAGGCCAGCACATGGCCCAGGGGCAAGGCTTTGGGTTGGTTGAGTTGCTGGACTGCCCACAGTGCTCCGGCGGCAGAGTGGGTTTTTTCGCGCCCGCTGACGCGGTGCTCAATGTGACCATCCGAGTCATTTGACAGCGCCAGATACCGCTGAAACCCAGGCCTGTATTTGCCAAGGTCGTGCCACAGACCGGCCAGCGCCGCCCAGTCGGGGCCAAAGTTTTGTGCAAAACATCGGGCCAGCTTGCTGACCTCTTGCAGATGCTCTGCAAGATCATGCGGAAGCTGCCCAGGCGTTTTGGGTGCATGGGCAATGGGGCGGTTGTTGGGGTTCATGCGCTCAATCATCCGACCCCCGCGTATCAAAACCTGACCCTGCACCTGA
>CALMMY010000358.1 GCA_937868695.1 uncultured Comamonadaceae bacterium | reverse complement strand
GCCCAGCCTGCTGGCGGGCGTGGTGCTGATGGCGGTGCTGACGGTGTACCCGCCCCTGCTCACCACCGCCGATGGCAAGGCCGACCACACCCTGGCCAGCGTGCTGCTGTTTGCCATGTGCGCCGGGCTGGTGCGGGGCGTGGGCTTTGTGCCGCGCTGGTGGGGCTGGCGCTGGCTGTTCTCAGGCTGGGCCTGCACCGCCGCACTGCTGCTGGCCGCCTGGCTGAAATTTTCGTTTTGATCTCTGACCATGAACACCACACAACCATCCCGCATCACCGTGGTAGGTGCAGGCTTTGGGGCGCTGTCTGCCGTGCGCGAGCTGCGCCAGCGTGACCCCCATGCACTCATCACCCTGGTGGCTCCGCGTGCCGAGCTGCACTACCTGCCCGGCATCATCTGGATACCCTCGGGCCTGCGCACGCGCCAGGACTTGGTGGTGCCGCTGCACAACTTTTTCCGGCGCATGCGCGTCACCCACCTGGCAGCCGAGGCCACCGGGCTCAGCGCCGATGGCCGCACCCTGCACACCACCGCAGGCCAGGTGCTGAACGATGGCCTGGTGATCGCATCGGGCGGGCGCTTCATCAAAAAACTGCCCGGCATTGCCCACAGCATCACGCCTTGCGAGGGCATTGCCGCTGCCGAGGCCATCCGCGACCGGGTCAAAGCCATGCCTGGCGGCACCATCGCGATGGGTTTTGCGGGCAACCCCAACGAGCCCACCGCCGTGCGTGGCGGCCCGGTGTTCGAGTTTCTGTTCGGCATGGACGAGCAGCTGCGCCGCGAAGGCCGGCGCGACCAGTTCAAGCTGGTGTTTTTCAACCCATCCAAAGAGCCCGGCAACCGCCTGGGGGCCAAGGCCGTGGGCCACTTGCTGGCCGAAATGAAGCGGCGCAACATCACCACCCACCTGGGCCACAAGCTCAAGGCCTTCGAGGCCGACAAGGTGGTGACCGAGGGCGGCGAGTTTGCCGCCGACCTCATCGTTTTCATGCCCGGCATGACTGGCAACACCTGGTTTGACCAGACCAGCCTGCCGCGCAGCCCAGGCGGGCTGATCCAGGCCGATGCCACCTGCCGCGTACCCGGTTTCGAGCGCGTGGTGGTGGTGGGCGACTCGGGCAGCTTCCCCGGCCCCGACTGGATGCCCAAGCAAGCCCACATGGCCGACCTGCAAGCCGCCGCCGCTGCCGACAACTTGGTGGCCGACCTGATCGGCAAACCCAGCCACACCACCTTCAAGGTGGAGCTGATTTGCATCATCGATGCCATCGACCACGGCACGCTGGTGTACCGCACACCCAAGCGCAACCTCATCCTGCCATCCACCCGCCTGTTCCACTGGGCCAAACGCGGTTTCGAGTGGATGTACCTGCGCCAATACCGCTGAAGCCCGCTGAATCGGCCCAATCCACCGCTTTTTTCTGACCAACCCCAAGGAACGGGACAGCACCCGCTGCCCGTCACACACCATGCCCAGCCTTGCCACCCCAGAAGCCCCTGCACGCAGCACGCCGCAAACCCCTTACCTCAAGTTGGGTGGCGAGGCGGCCCTGCACCGGCTGACCCGGCGTTTTTACGAACTGATGGATGAACTGCCCGAAGCCTGGGCCATCCGCCAGATGCACCCCGAAAGCCTGGCGGGCAGCCAGGAAAGCCTGTTCCAGTTTCTGTCGGGCTGGCTTGGCGGGCCACCACTGTTCATGCAGAACCGGGGCCACCCCCGGCTGCGCATGCGCCACGCGCCCTACACCATCAGCGGCCAGGCCCGCGATGAATGGATGCTGTGCATGCGCCTGGCACTGGCCGAACAGGTGCCCGACGAGGGCTTCCGCGAAGCCCTGACCCTGGCCTTCGAGCAGATGGCCCAGCACCTCATCAACGATGCAGGCGAACACGCTTGCGGACACAGCCACAGCGATGCGGCGCACAGCCACGCATGAACCAGGGCCGCTGTGGTGCGGCGGGTGGGTGGCAAACCGATATACCCGTTGCGGGACAATGAACTGAAGAATCGAGTCAGCAGCATGTGGTGCATTCGCAGTGGTAACGACCACAGCTGCGTGATCCCAAAGACGGAGAACACCCATGAGCACCCTCAGCCTGCGTTTGCCCAATTCCATTCACCAGAATGCCAAGCTGTACGCGCACCGCGAGGGCATTTCGGTCAACCAGTTGGCGGCCACCGCCTTGGCCGAAAAGCTGGCTGCTTTGGCTGCCGAGGACTACATCACCGCCCGCGCACAACGCGCCAGCGTGGCGCAATTTGAAGCCGCGCTTGCGCTGGTGCCCGATGTACCCGCCCAGGCAGGCGATGAGCGGCCCGAATGAAAACACCCTGCTGTTTTCTTCACCTCCGCAATCCAACCACCACCCCCGCTGCCCGAGGTTGGGGTGGGGCGGGTTGGGGGTGCGTTGTGCGCAGCCGAGAAGCGCAGGCGTGGGGCCGGCGGGCGCAAGCCCGCTTCAACATCTGACTGGCTGCGGCTGTCTGAGCGCAGCGCCCGCAGGGCGCGAAGCGAGTTCCGCAGCCCCGGCCCACGGCTTGAGCCGCCGCCGGGCCGCTCCCAAGGCGGCGAACACCCCCTTGGGGGGGCAGCGACCGCAGGGAGCGTGGGGGCACAGTACTGGCAGGGAACCCCGCCACCGGCGGGGCCAGCACCCGCCCCACAACCCGCCTCGCCCCAACCTCGGGCAGCCCGCCAACCAGGCATCGCACAGACACAAGCCCCCGCTGGCTGCACAATCACACCGCCGCCTGATCTGGCCACCACCGCCGCGCCGCGACGGGCCAGCTCCGGCCTGATGACTTCTGCCCCGAGTGCCCGCCCATGCGATTGCCCCCCCTTCCCCCCCTTCCCCCCCCGCCCCCCCCGCCTGGGCTCTCCCCCCCTACCCCCTGGCTTGCCGCTTCCCCGCTGCTGCTGTGCGCCCGCCGCGCCCTGGGG
>CALMMY010000357.1 GCA_937868695.1 uncultured Comamonadaceae bacterium | reverse complement strand
GTCCATCCGCTACTGGTGGGCGGTCTGGCTTCGATCTGGTGCCGGGTGCGGGGAATCCTTGGGTATTCGTGTTTACCGGCTTGTTAACCTCGGTCTGTTAACCGCCGGAAATGAAAAAGCCCGACACAGTGGCCGGGCTTCGATCTGGTGGTGGGCGGGGGGTCAGCTCTTGATGCTGCGAATGGTGGCTTCAAACTCGCTGAACGTCATCCATTGCACCAATTGGTCGGCAGCAGCTATGCGCTCTTGCACGTTGCTGTCAGTCAGTTGATCAAGCCATCGCCCGGTGTCCGTGCATCCATTGCGCTGTGCTTTTGCGGCCACACGTTGAAGCAGGGTGTTGCAGGCAGCGATGGTGCTGGGGCTTTCTGGCGGCGGTTTTCCAGTTGGGTGAAGTGTCTCAGCCAGAAGAATCAGTACCCCGGTTGCGCTCATGGCGTAGCCGTCGCCATTGGGGGTGTAAAGCTCTTGGCCGGGGCGGATGCGTTCGTTGGTGTTCATGGTGTGTCTCAGTGTTTGGTGAATGGTGGTGGTCATGTGTCTGGCCGAACCGTGCAGTCAGTCCGCCCATGCGCTCAGATCGTGGCAACCATCGCCCCCTCGTTCACGGATGATGCCGCCATCGTCAACGCGCACCACAGGCCCGGCGCTCACTCGCTGGCGCTGTCGGCACGGCTTCGCAAGGGCGGCTTGCTGGGCAGCTTTGGCCACTGCCATGCGGGTGTGGGGCACAGCAGGTGCTGGTGGGGTCTTCCACAGGCTCCGAAGCCCTACACGCTCCCACAGCTCCACCAGTGTCGTGATGGCTTCAGCAGGCGGCTCTGGTTCCTCCATTGGCTCCATTGGCGGTGCTTTCGTGGCACTCGGGGTGCGTGCGGTGTGGTGTGTGTGTGCGGGTTCACAACTGCCAGTAGATGGCATCTCTAGATGGTTTCCGCCAGACGGTACAGGCGAAGGGGCAAAAGTGGGCCTGATTGCACCGTGAGGCGGTACAGTGCGCTTCCTCTCTGTACCGTGAGGCGGTGCAATAGAAGCCCTCTCTGTACCGTGGGGCGGTGTAAGGGGTGCGTTTTTTCGGTAGGCTCCACGCTCGAATGTTTCAGCGGCTCCAACGTCGTAGCCGGGGATTCTGTCCAGCGTGCGCCATGTCACGGCATACCATCCGGCCTTGTTTGGACGATGGCCCTTGACGGTTTCATGCACGAACCCGGCGGTTATCAATTCCGCCTTCGACCTTGTAATCACGTCAGAGCTACCCCATCCACGCTTGGACAGGTAGGCACGGGATGCCAGAAGTCTGCCATTGTTGTCCCGCACGAACTGGCGGGCAAACTCGAACAGCAGGGCTTTTGCCGGGTGGCTCAGTGCTTGAAATGCCGGGCAGTCAACAACAGCCCACGGCACGGCCATAAACCCTCCACTGTCGCGCCCGCTGTCGCCTTTTTTCGGGTTGCGCTTATTGGCCATGTGCCACCTCCTTCTGCAACTTGCGGCCAAGTGTTTGCAGCTTGCGGCCAAGTTCGATCAGGTCGGCAGGTGCAACGGGCAGGAATGCCATCGCGCCCACATCGTCATTGATCAACCACAGCGCATCATCCGCATGGGACAAACTGCCGTCGGTGGTTTTGTGCAGCTCGGTTTCAGGTGCCATGTGTCACCCCCGGCGCAAGCAAGCCTTGCAGCGTGCCCAATGCAGCCTTTGCCCGTGCATAGCCCTGATGGCAGTCGGTGGCCCCGGCCATCGCCAGCGCGGCCACATGGTTGACGGCTGTCAGCATGGCCACGGGGATGGTGTGACGCTGGCCCGCTTCGATGCCCGCCACCTTGTTGATCAGCTTGTTCATGTTCATATGAACGAACCGTTCATTGTCCGAACCGCTGGCCAGCTCTTTGATGCGGTCGTGCAAGTGGTGGTACTCGGGCAGGTATTCGTCCTTGCGCTGCTGGGCATTTCGACGGGCGGCGCTGAATGCCTGAATGAGCTTGAATTTCAGCTCCACCACTCGGTCGGTGTTTCGGCTCAGTGCCAGCAGGAACAACGCTTGTTCCTCGTTCAGCAGGGCCACGCGCTCGGCTTTGCCCCCTCCCTGTTTGCGCTCACCAACTGCTTTTTTAAAAGTCACATGGCCGAAGCGTTCAAGCGGCTCCCGGTACTTGTCAATCAAGGCCACGGTGGGGCGGTGCGTGTTCCCCATGCTCTCTGCAAGCACACGGCTTTCGATGCGCGGCCCGTCCTTCGCGTCAACCAGCGCCAGCGGCGCGGCTTGGGTGGGTTGGATGCGTGTAGTCATTTCACGGCCCCCCACAGTACAAGGCCAATCGCCGCACCAGTGGCAAGGGTGGCTTGATAGGATGGTGTCAATACGATAGCAAGTAATGCACGTTTGGCATGCTTTAAAATGCTTTTTGTCGTCTCTGATTTGGCCCTGTTCACCATGCCACTGGTGAATGGGGCTTCGCCATTTTGGGCGCGGCTATCCACGCCCACGGATGTGGGTTTGTCGTGCATGGCGTTACCTCACTGGGCAGCGAAGGCCAAGACTTGTTCAGAACGCCATGCCACAGCACGCGGCCCGATCTTGATGGGCTTGGGAAAACGGCCTTGTTCGACCCAGCTGTAAAGCGTTGCGCGTGACACGGGCACATTGCGCAAAACTTCAGGCAGTCGCCAAAGCGCAGCGGGTGCGGGTGTGGCGGTCAGGATGGCCGTGGGTTGCGCAGCGGGAATATGCGCGGCATGGATGTTTGATTGCGGAGTCGGATTAACAATGGTGCTTTTTTTCATTGGTTGATTTGCAAATAGGTGCAAAAAAATTTCGGTGAATTAACAACCAATTGCCCGTGAGTTTTTGTTAAACTCTGTTTGAGTGGTACAAAATCAACAAAGCTCTAGGCAACTGGGGATCAATGCCGCTTTCAGTTCAGAGGCTGAGGGCTGCATTGCCTTTGGG
>CALMMY010000356.1 GCA_937868695.1 uncultured Comamonadaceae bacterium | reverse complement strand
AGCAGGCGGAAGTCCATCTTCACCAGGTTGGCGTACAGCGGCAGCACCATGAAGGGCAGGTACACATAGGTCATGCCCACCAGCATGGAGACGTTGGTGTAAAGCATCTGGATGGGCTCCGAGGTCAGGCCCACCGCCATCAGCAGCTGGTTGAGCACACCCTGGTCGCCGAGGATGCCCTTCCAGGCGTATACGCGCAGCAGGAAGGATGTCCAGAACGGCAGCATCACCATCATCAGCAGCGCAGGCCGCACGCTGGGTGACGAGCGGGCAATGAAGTAGGCAAACGGGTAGCCGAAGACCAGGCACAGAAAGGCCGTGGCAAACGCATACGCCACGGAGCGGAAATAGGCCTCGATGTACAGCGTCTGGAACAGCGGGCCGTCCCAGTCCGATTTGAAGATGGTCCAGTAGTTTTCGTACTTGAGCTTGAGGATGCCCGCCTCAGAGTCCCACAGGGGCTTGAAGGGGTGGATGTCGTTGCCCATGTCCACAAAGCTGATGTAGAGCAGGATGAGAAAGGGCAGGAAGAAAAACACCGTCAGCCACACATAGGGCACGCCGATGACAAAGCGTTTACCGGGCATCGCCCATCTCGGGGCGGTTGCGGGTTGGGAGGCAGAGGCCATGATCAGGTTCTCCGGTGGAGGGGGTGCGGGCGGGCAGTGGATCGGTGTGCGTGCTGGCGCTCAGTCGCGCAGCACCACGGCATCGGTGTCGTCCCACCAGAAAAACACCTCGTCTTCCCAGGTGATGTCAAGCTGGCTGGTGCGGGTGCCATTGGGCTCGGTGATGCGCAGCCGGTCGCCGTTGGGCGTGGCCACGATGTAGGTGTTGTACGAGCCGAAGTAGGCAATCTCTTTGACCTTGCCGGTGAACAGGTTGTGATCCACGGCGGGGCGCTGCTTGGCAATGCTGACCTTTTCGGGGCGCACGGCAATGGCCACTTTCATGCCCATGCTGCCGCTGACCCCGTGGCCCACCTGCACCTCGCCGATGCGGGTGGTCACGGCGCAGCGGTCGGGCTCGTCCACCGACAGCTGGCCGTCCAGCAGGTTGACGTTGCCGATGAAGTCGGCCACAAACCGGCTGGCCGGGTATTCGTAAATTTCCTTGGGCGTGCCCACCTGCAACACCCGGCCCTTGCTCATCACGGCAATGCGGCTGGCCATGGTCATGGCCTCTTCCTGGTCGTGGGTCACCATCACCACGGTCACGCCCACTTTTTCGATGATGTTGACCAGCTCAAACTGCGTCTGCTCGCGCAGCTTTTTGTCCAACGCGCCCAGGGGCTCGTCCAGCAGCAGCAGCTTGGGCCGCTTGGCCAGGCTGCGGGCCAGGGCCACGCGCTGCTGCTGCCCGCCCGAGAGCTGGTGCGGCTTGCGTTTGGCAAACGTGCCCAGCTGCACCAGATCGAGCATTTCGCCGGTGCGCTTTTGAATTTCGTCTTTGGGCAGACCCTCGCGCTTCAGGCCAAAGGCCACGTTCTCCCAGATGTTCAGGTGCGGAAACAGCGCATAGCTCTGGAACATCATGTTGATGGGGCGCTCGTAGGGCGGCAACCCGCCCACGTCTTGCCCGCCCAGCAAAATCTTGCCCGAAGTGGGCGTTTCAAACCCGGCCAGCATGCGCAGCAAGGTGGACTTGCCGCAGCCCGAGCTGCCCAGCAGCGCAAAAATTTCGCCCTTGCCAATGGACAGGCTCACCTCGTCCACCGCCACCGCTTCATCAAACCGCTTGACGAGTTTTTGCGTTTCCAGATACCGCTCGCGGGGCACTTTGTCTGCGGGTTTGTCGGCCATGGTGGGGAGTCCTTGTCGGTCAGAGGAGAGTGGGGCTGCAAAGAAAAAGGGCTGTTCGTACCCGTGTATGAACAGCCCCGGTCACCTGCGTCTGAATCGTGTCAGCTCAGGCTGGTGGTATCGACCGGCTTACTTGCCCGCCTTGAATGCGTTGTAGGCCGTGGCCATCGCTTCGCGGCTTTCGTTGGTGAACTTGCCGGGCTGGATCAGCTTGGCAGCGTAGTCGGCTTCCACGAAGATGGTCTTGTTGCCAGCGGTTTCGGGGTTGATTTTTTCCAGCGCAGCCTTGTTGCCGGTGGGGTAGCTCATGTCGTTGGACACTTGGGCACCGCTTTCGGCACGCAGGTAGAAGTCGATGAAGGCGTGTGCGTTGCTGGGGTGCTTGGCATCTTTGGTGATGGCCATGGTGTCAAAGAAGGCCAGTGCGCCGGTGGAAGGCAGCAGGGCTTCGATCACGTCTTTCGACTTGTTTTCTTTGGCACGACCGGCAGCGATGTTGATGTCGCCCGACCAGCCGATGGCCACGCAGGCCTTGCCACCGGCGATGTCGTCGATCATGGTGCTGCTGAAAATGCGGATGTCCTTGCGCACCTTGGCCAGCATGTCGGTGGCCACCTTGTAGTCTTCGGCGTTGTTGCTGTAGGCATCCTTGCCCACATAGTGCAGGGCCACGGGGATGATTTCGGTGGGGGAGTCGAGGTAGGCGATGCCGCAGCTCTTGAGCTTGGCGGTGTACTCGGGCTTGAACACCAGATCCCAGGCGTTTTCAGGCATGGCCATGCCCTTCAGAGCCTTCTCGACCTTGGTCTTGTTGATGCCCACGGTGGTGAAGCCCCAGGCCCAGGGAACCAGGTGCTTGTTGTCGGGGTCGGCCTTGACCAGTGCGCCCATGATGGCGGGGTCCAGGTTCTTGTAGTTGGGCAGCTTGGCTTTGTCCAGCGGCTGGAACAGGCCGGCTTCGGTCTGCGCGGGGCTGAAAGCGGTGCCGGGCACCACGATGTCGTAGCCGGTGTTGCCTGCCACCAGCTTGGCGTTGAGGGCTTCGTTGGTTTCAAAGGTGTCGTAGTTGACCTTGATGCCGGTTTCTTTTTCGAACGCGGCAATCATGCCTTCGGGCACGTAGTCGGGCCAGTTGTAGATGTTCAACACCTTTTCTTCGGGTGGGGGCGCAGCGGGAGCGGCGGCCACAGGGGCCGGAGCCGGAGCGGGCGCAGGAGCGGGCTCTTCTTTCTTGCCACAGGAAGCCAACACAACGGCGGCCACGGCCAAAGCCAAAACATGCTTATTCATGGTGCAGATCACTCCAGAAATTGAACAGAAAACGGGTTGAAACGGGGAAGAAACCAACGAAAGAACCTCAACGCTGACCCTGGCCACCGTCCACCTCCGCAATGAAGCAGACATAGCAAGAATCGAACCCGAACATTGTAGT
>CALMMY010000355.1 GCA_937868695.1 uncultured Comamonadaceae bacterium | reverse complement strand
GCAACCTGCTAAAAAATTGCATAGCACCAGTCACTACAGAGACAAGCACCAGCCGCAGCTTTTGCCCACAATTCCCCGCATGGGACACATTTACCTCATCCGCCACGGGCAGGCATCTCTCGGTGCCGAAGACTACGACCAGCTCAGCCCCCTGGGCCAGCGCCAGAGCGAACGCCTGGGCCAGTACCTGCGCCAGCGCTCCGACGAACTCGGCCTGCAATGGGATGCCGTGCTGATGGGCAGCCTGCGCCGCCACCGCCAGACCTGGGAAGGCATCGCCCAGGGCGCAGGCTGGACGCAACACACCCCGCTGGTGTGGCCCGGCCTGAACGAATACGACAGCGAAGCCCTGCTGGCCGCCCTGCCCGTCACCCCCAGCCAGACCGACCCCGGCTCACCCGAAGGCTACAAGCGCCACTTCCGGCTGCTGCGCGACGCGCTGGCCATGTGGATGGCGGGCACCATCAGCCCCCACGGCATGCCCAGCCACACCGACTTTGTGGCCGGAGCCACCGCCGCGCTGGCCCACATCCGCCAGCACCACGGCCACGGCAATGTGCTGGTGGTCAGCAGCGGCGGCCCCATCGCCACCCTGGTGGGCCACCTGCTGAGTACACCGCCCGAAACCAGCATCGAGCTGAACCTGCAAATCCGCAACACCGCCCTGACCGAACTGGTGGGCAGCCCCCACCGCCAGCGCCTGGTCAGCTTCAACACCCTGCCCCACCTCGAAAGCGCCGAGCACCGGGGGTGGGTGACGGCGGCCTGAGCATGGCACCGTAAGCACAAGAATCAGGCGCAAGGGAGCGGGCCAGGGCAATTGATGCACAGGAGATGCCAACCCGAGCAAGCCGATACACTGCTTTGAAGCAGCAAAAAGCAGCAAAAAGCAGCAAAAAGCAGAGGGTATTCATGGTGGAAGCAGGCAACAGCGGTGCGCTGAGTGAGCGGGTGAACAGGGAGCGGATTCGTTTGTTTTTTGGCTTGGCCAAGGGCAACATGGCCGGGATATTGCTGGGCACGGTGCTGATCAGTGTGGTCCTCCACCAAGGTGGGGCATCCACGGTCGCCATAAGCATCTGGTGTGGGCTGATTGCGATCAGCTCGCTTGCCATCATCGGCTTTGAGCGGTACGTTCGGGCCATCGACATCACGGAAGACAACTGCACGCAGTTTTTGCACATCCGCATCGGGCTGGGTGCTTGCGTGGCTTGTCTGTGGGGAGTTGCCGGGTATTTGTTATCGGGCACGGATACCCGCGTTCACGACACTTTCCTCTTCATCATCCTGTCCACATTGGTCACGGTCGGCACGCTGGGCTATGCCGCCATGCCCGTGTACTACCTCATCATCGACGCGGTCAGCCTGGTGCCGCTGTCAGCCAAGTTCGCTTACCAACTCCTGGCCTTGGGTGACAGCTACTACCTGCTGCTGGTTGTCATGGCAGTGGCCTGGCAAATCGTGGTCATGAAAAAAGCCATGCAGGTTTCGGGCACCGTCATTGAAGCGATTGCGGTCAACGAGCGTCTCAAAGACGAAATCGAGGAGCACAAGCAAACCAAGGCCATGCTTGAACGGATGGCCCAGCAAGACCCCCTGACCGGGCTGGCCAATCGGTCTCTGTTTTCTGATCGGTTGAAACAAACACTGGCCCTGTCGCAAAGAAACAATCTGCGGTTTGCGCAGCTTTTCATCGACCTGGACCGCTTCAAGCCGGTCAACGACCGATTCGGTCACGGCACCGGAGACCTGTTGCTCAAAGGCGTGGCATCGCGGATGCTGGGATGCGTTCGCGCGTCCGACACGGTTGCCCGCATCGGAGGTGACGAGTTTGTGGTTCTGCTGTGCGAAATCGACGGTGCGGCCGGCGCACTCGCTGTGGCAGAAAAAATCCGGGCCTCGCTGAGTGAACCCTTTCTCATGGACGGTGAACACATCCGCATTGGCTGCTGCATCGGCGTTGCGATCTACCCCGAGCATGGAAAAAATGAAATCGGGTTGTCTGCCCAGGCTGACGCTGCGATGTATCTGGCCAAGCAAGAGGGCGGCCATCAGATCCGGTTGGCTGGCGCAGGCGGGTAAGGGATGCAGGCGCTGGCCTGGCCATTCAAAAAAAGCAGCAAAAAATCACTGCGCCAGCACATCCCTGGCCGCCTGCACGCCGCTCAGGTACGCGCCGTGGGCCGTCACAGGGCCACCCGACTGGATGACTTGCGCATACCGCCCAACAACCGGCTTGAGGCAAGCTGAACCATGACAACCATCACCAATGGCATGCGCCCGATTCACCCCGGCGAGG
>CALMMY010000354.1 GCA_937868695.1 uncultured Comamonadaceae bacterium | reverse complement strand
CACACCTGCCAGCCGAGAAACAGCACACTACAGCAGCACGGCATGGCTCGCCACCACACATGCCAGCCGAGCAACGGCACGCCACCAAAATCGCCAAACACTGGCCCGATCAAAGCCAGGCCGCCCAACCCGATAAGCATTGGCTATGAATAGCTTTGAAATAACAAATTAGATTTATAAATAGCCAATACCTATACTTTCTCCATCCCAGCGCCCAGTGCCTGCAAACTGCCCGCACCGCTGCCCTTTTACCGATCCACAAGGAGTGACCCCATGCTCGACGACAACCTCAAAGCCCAGCTCAAAGCCTACCTGGAGCGCGTGACCCAGCCCTTCGAGCTGGTGGCCTCGCTGGATGCCAGCGACACCAGTACCGACATGCTGAACCTGCTGCAAACCATCCAGAGCCTGCGCGCCGACAAAATCAGCCTGCGCACCGACGGCACCGATGCCCGCAAACCCTCGTTCAGCATCCAGCGCACCGGCAGCGCCACCAGCCTGCGCTTTGCCGGACTGCCACTGGGCCACGAGTTCACCTCGCTGGTGCTGGCCCTGCTGTGGACAGGTGGCCACCCACCCAAGGTGGAGCAGGCTGTCATCGACCAGATCAAGGCACTGGACGGCGACTTCAATTTCGAGGTCTACATGAGCCTGACCTGCCACAACTGCCCCGACGTGGTCCAGGCCCTCAGCCTCATGGCCATCTTCAACCCCAAGGTCAAAACCACCGTCATTGAAGGCGGTGCGTTTCAGGATGAGGTGAATGCCCGCCAGATCATGGCCGTGCCCAGCACCTTCCTCAACGGCCAACCTTTTGGCTCGGGCCGCATGCTCGTGGAAGAAATCGTGGCCAAGCTCGACACCGCCGCCCCCGCCCGCGAAGCCGTCAAACTCAGCGCCAAAGAGGCGTATGAAGTGCTGATTGTGGGCGGTGGCCCCGCCGGTGCCGCTGCCGCCGTGTACGCTGCCCGCAAAGGCATCCGTGTGGGCGTGGCTGCCGAACGCTTTGGCGGCCAGGTGAACGACACCATGGCCATCGAAAACTACATCTCCGTGCTGGAAACCGACGGCCCCAAGTTTGCCGCCGCCCTCGAAGCCCAGGTGCGCCACTACGGCGTGGACATCATGAACCTGCAAACCGCTGCCAA
>CALMMY010000353.1 GCA_937868695.1 uncultured Comamonadaceae bacterium | reverse complement strand
AAGGTGTGGTTCCAGGGCAGCCAATCGACCAGCACCAGCGGCTCTTCGGTCAGCACGGGCATGGACTGGGTCATCTGCTGCTGGTTGGCGCACCACATGCGGTGGGTGTTGATGACGGCCTTGGGCAGCTTGGTGGAGCCGCTGGTGAACAGGAACTTGACGATGGTGTCCGGCCCGGTGGCGGCCAGCGCGGCATCTACCGCCGGGGTGTCGGGGGTGGCGGCCAGGTCGGCAAACGCGGTACTGGCCACGCCGTCCACTGTGCCATTGACCAGCACCACTTCCACGCCCTGGGCCTGGGTGGCGGCGATGGCCTTGCCATAGCGGGCGGCATCGCTGGCAAACACCATGCCGGGCGTGACGGTGCGCAGCACATGGCGCAGCTTTTCAAAATCGGTGCTGATGAGCGAATACGCGGGAGAGGTGGGCACAAACGGCACCCCGGCCAGCATGCAGCCCACGGCCATGAGTGCGTGCTCCAGGCTGTTTTCGCTGAGGATGACGACTGGCCGCTCCACACCCAGCCCACGGTCGATCAGGCCTTGGGCAATGCGCCGGGCCGTGGCCCAGGCCTGGCCGTAGCTGATGCGCTGCCAGTCGCCCGACGTGGGCTGGCCTGGCTGGCGGCGGGCAATCCAGGTGCGGTCGGGGGCGGTCTGTGCCCAGTGGGCCAGGCGGTCAGTCAGGCGCTCAGGATAGTCGGCCAGGGGCTGCTCGGCGCTCAGGTAGTGGGAGCCGTTGGCACCGTCGCGCAGGTGGACGCGGGTCACACCGAATGTGAGCGGGCGAAATGGAGCGGCGGCGGTTTCAGTGGTGCTGTCTGCGGTGGGCTGCACGGCGGCCTGTGGTGTGGGCTGGCTCATGTTGTCTCCTGTGGTGTTGTCGGGTGCCGCTGCTTGGGAAATCAGCTTTTTTGCACCTTGCCTGCACGGCCTTCCAGGAAGGCCCGCACGCGCTCTTTGGCATCGGGGGCGCTCTGGGCGATGGCGGCCATCAGCGCCTCGGTAAAGAACCCGTGATCCGACGACTGCTCGGCAATGCGTGGCAGGGCGTGCATCAGGGCGTAGTTGGTCAGCGGTGCGTTGGTGGCGATGCGCGTGGCCAGCTCCAGGGCCTTGGCCAGCGACTGCCCTGCGGGCACCAGGTATTGGGCAAAGCCCACACGGTCGCCATCCTGGGCGTTGTACACGCGGCCAGTCAGCATCATGTCGGTCATGCGGGCCACGCCGATCAGCTTGGGGATGCGCACCGAGCCGCCACCGCCCACAAAAATGCCCCGGCTGCCTTCTGGCAAGGCATAGAAGGTGGATTCGTCGGCCACACGGATGTGGCAGGCACTGGCCAGCTCCAGGCCACCGCCCACCACCGCACCGTGCAGAGCCGCCACCACAGGCACGGGGCCTTGCTGGATGGCATCGAGGGCAGCGTGCCACATGCGGGAGTGGTGAACGCCTTGCCCTGCGTCGCGCTCTTGCAGCTCCGACAGATCCAGCCCGGCACAGAAGTGCTCGCCCTCGCCGTCGATCACCGCAGCCCTGGTTTCGGGCGGCAGATTGGAAAACGTGTGCTTCAGCGCCAGGATCAGGCCGTCGCTCAGGGCGTTGCGCTTGGCCGGACGTGTGAGCCGAATCACGGCCACTGCGCCGTTCATTTCCAGTTGGATGTCATCAAAGCTTGTCATATCGCTCCTCGTTGTTGCTGAATTATTGTTATGTTTAATAACTAAAACAAGCAACCGGAAGCGGTTTTTTATGGGTGTTTACCCTTGCCAGACACCGAGCCACCCCATCAGCGAAACGGCGAAAAAAAACACGCACAGGCCATGAACCTGTGCGTGTGTGTTGTGGTTTTCGCTTCAAAAATCAGTGCATGTAAGCCTGGGCACCGTGCGGCACCAACTGAGGAGTCATGCCAGCCCCCTGCGCATGCGTCAGTGCATGCGCACGCGGATAGGTGCAATCAGATGTAGCCGACAACGGCAGGCGAATGACGCAGGTGCAGCGCCAAGGCCAGCGCCTCCATCGAATGCCGTCCCCGGCTCAGAATGGTGTGCGCCAGCGGCAGGTATTCAGCTTCTTCAAAGCGGGCATGCGCGGTGTACAGCGCCACCAACTCGGCCAGGGCAGTGGTGTCCAGATCGGTATCCTGCCCTTTGGCTACACGCTTGAGACCAGGTTCCAGTTTTTTCCAGCGGGATTCCAGATCCCGGTGCTCACGGGTCAGGCGATCCGACAGGGCCTTGACACGATCGGATTCTTCGCCCTGCGTGGCGCTGCCGAGCACAGCAGGAAACAACTCCCGCTCCTCTTCCGAGTGGTGCTCAAACACGGCGACCCTGAAGAAGCTGAGCGCATCCTGGGCCGTTTTGCGGGCCTGAGCAGCTGCAACCAGCATGCCAGGCAGCGCACCCAGCTGATCAAGTCTGTTCAAAATGCCGACGTGACATTGAGAAAAATCATGCAAAGGCTGGGCGGTGGTCGTGGCAGACGAATTCATGGCAATCCTGTGACGTTGAAGCACCGGCACTTTGGCAGGCACTGAAAAGTCATAGTTTGTTCATGTCATGCCCCCGAAGGCTTGATCCACATCAAGACCCACATGGCCCGCCTATTGGCAATTACCCTGATATCAATCAGGCCAGCCATCATCACCATTGCGCCGGAAAGTGTCACCAAAGAGGCACCAACAAAAAACCCCGCTACTTTGTGAGTAGCGGGGTTTCTTTGGTGTACTTGGTGGGACGTGCGGGGGTCGAACCCACGACAAACGGATTAAAAGTCCG
>CALMMY010000352.1 GCA_937868695.1 uncultured Comamonadaceae bacterium | reverse complement strand
ACCAGGCGCTCGATCACGTTGCCCAGCTCGCGGATGTTGCCGGGCCAGGGGTGCCGCTCCAGCAGCGTCAGAGCTTCGGGAGCCAGGTGGACGTTGCGCTGGTGGATCTGGTTGGCCCGGTTCAGAAAGTGCAGGGCCAGCGGGTGGATGTCTTCGCGCCGCTCGCGCAACGACGGCAGGCGGATGGGCACCACATTCAGCCGGTAGAACAGATCCTGGCGAAAGCGGCCTGCGTCCGCCTCGGCGGCCAGGTCGCGGTTGGTGGCGGCCACCAGCCGCACGTCGATGCGCACTTCGCGCGTGGCCCCCAGGCGCACCAGCGTGCCTTCCTGCAAGGTGCGCAGCAGCTTGGCTTGCAAGCCCAGCGGAAGCTCGCCGATTTCATCCAGAAAAATGCTGCCGCCGTGGGCCTGCTCGAACCAGCCCGCACGGGCCTGCACCGCGCCGGTGAAGGCCCCGCGCTCGTGGCCGAACAGTTCCGACTCGAACAGCGTGTCGGGAATGGCCGAGCAGTTCACCTTGATGAAGGGCCGGTCGCGCCGCCCGCTGGCCAGGTGCAGGGCGCGGGCAAACAGCTCTTTGCCGGTGCCCGACTCGCCCAGCAGCAGCACCGTGGCCTGTGACTGCGACACCCGCTCCAGCGCACCCAGGGCTTGCAGCAGCGCGGGGGAGCGGCCAATCAGCCCGTAGCGGGCGGTGTGGCTGTCCAGCGCCTGGGCCAGCGCGGCATTGCGGGCCTGCAACTGGCGGGTCTGTTCGGCCACCAGCTGGCGCAGTTGCAGCACCTGCCCGGCCAGTGTGGCCAGCACGCGCAGCACGGCCAGGTCGTCATTCAGGTGGCGCTGGCGGCTGCGGATGCGGTGGCAGGCCAGCACGCCCACCGTGGCCCCGTTCACCGTGATGGGCAGGGCCAGAAAGGCCACGGTTTCAGGGGGCAGCTGGTCACGCGCCACGGCGCGGAACAGAAACAGCGGCTCGGCATCCACATCTTGCACGATGGCGGGCAGCCCGCTGGCCAGCACCCGGCCTGTGATGCCCTCGCCCCAGGCGTACACGCCCCGCGCCACTTCCTGCTCCGTCAACCCATAGGCGTGGCGGATGGAGGCCGTGCGCGGTGTGTCCGGGGTGTGTGCGGTGCGGGGGCCGTGGTCATCGGTCAGCACCATGCGGCCCCGGTTCAGGCCCAGCAGCTCGCTCATCAGGTGCAGCATTTCGCGCAGCAGGAGGCTGGGCTCCAGGCTTTTGCCCACCAGCTTCATCACCTCGCGCATCAGCAGCAGCTCCTGGGCGTGCTGCCATTCGTGGCCGCCTTCCATCAGCGCATCAGGGCATCGATTTCCTGCTGCATGGTGCGCACCAGGTGGCTGTAGAGGCGCACTTTCTCGTCGCTGTGGCGCAGCCGCTCAGACAGGCGCTGGGCGATGGAGGTCATCAGGTGCGCGGCGGTGGCGGGCTCGTTGGCAGTCAGCGCCTCCAGCGACTCGCGCGTCAGCACGGCGCAGCCCACATTCGAGGTGGCGATGCAGGTGGCCGAGCGGGCTGCTCCGTCAAACAGCGCCATTTCGCCCACCAGGCTGCCCGGCCCCAGCACGGTGAGGGTTTCGGGGGATTTGCGGCTGACCACCAGGGTTTCCACCGTCACTTCGCCGTGAATGATCAGCAGCATGAAGCCGGTGTCGGTGTGGTCGCCTTCCTGAAAAATGATGGTGTTGGCGGGCACGATGCGCGGCTGCATGTACTTGACCACGGTCTGCGCCTGGGCCAGGCTGAGCCGCATCAGGGCCGTGGGTGCCCGCAGCATGTCGGCAGCGGCTTCGGCACTGGAGAGTTGGGGGGGGTAGTCTTCTTCCCTCCAGTTGGCGGCATCGCCGGGTACTTGGCCAACAGCGGAGCGGACTTTGTTCACCAGTGTTTTGAACATCGCAAATTACCTGCGCTTGAGTGTGTAAGGGGTGCCCGCATTGTCGTGTAAGCCATGAACAGACCGTTACAGACTGTTGAATACCGCACAGACACCAAGCACCTGGTGTGCCTATAGTCGGCATCGTTCGATTTAACGGAGAAACACACCATGCCTACCTTGATTCAGTCTGCCTCTTTTCAGCGTTCTGCCGTGGCGGGGCTGTGTGCCCTGGCCGTGCTGGCCAGCGGATGCGCCAACATGAGCGAAACCCAGCGCCACGCCGCCATCGGCGCGGGTGTCGGAGCCCTGGCGGGGGCGGCCATTGGCGACAGCAAGAAGTCTGCTGCCATCGGGGCCGGTGTGGGTGCGCTGGGCGGCTATGTGTGGTCCAAAAAAATGGCCGACAAAAAAGCCGCGATGGAGCAGGCCACCGCCGGCACCGGCGTGGCCGTGACCCAAACGCCCGACAACCAGCTCAAGCTCAACATTCCCAGCGACATTTCCTTCGACACGGGGCGGGCCGACATCAAGGCGAACCTGTACCCCATCCTCGACTCGTTTGCCCAGGGCCTGGGCAACCAGCCCAATACCGACATCCGCATCGTGGGCCACACCGACAGCACCGGCTCCGATGCCATCAACAACCCCCTGTCGGTCAACCGGGCGGCCAGTGCGCGGGATTACCTGAATGCACGCGGTGTGGACGCGCGGCGCATGCAGATTGACGGTCGCGGATCGCGCGAGCCTGTGGCCGACAACGGCAGCGAGGCAGGCCGTGCCCGCAACCGCCGCATCGAGATTTTTCTGGCCGAGCGGGCGGTTCGATAAAATCGCGGCCCTCCCAAGGAGCGCTGCAGCGAGTTTCCATCCCGAAATCACCGGGGCTCGTCAGGCTTGGGACGGCCCCGTCCACAGTCAACCGCGCTCACCTGTTGTGGCCCTGGTGCTTTTTTGCATGCCCAGTCGGCCAACCGTTCTGACCAGGTGAGCCCCATGCCTTCTTCCAAACCCTCTGCATCTTCCACCCCTGCCGCCACTGCGCCCGTTTCTGTTTCCCAATCAACGGCCCGCCCCGCCGTGCGGCCCATGCTGCTTTCCGGCCTGGAGCCACTGGTCATCGGTGACGACAGCCTGTTTGTGAACGTTGGCGAGCGCACCAACGTTACCGGCTCCAAGGCCTTTGCCCGCATGATTCTGGAGGGGCGCTACGAAGATGCCCTGGCCGTCGCCCGCCAGCAGGTGGAAAACGGCGCACAGATCGTGGACGTGAACATGGACGAGGCCATGCT
>CALMMY010000351.1 GCA_937868695.1 uncultured Comamonadaceae bacterium | reverse complement strand
CGTGATCACCAGGTTCGCCATCTGGCAGAGCGTCTCAACGAGCTGGATGCGGATGCCGTGATCGTTGCCGGTGACTGGACGTATGAGCCCAAACGCGATCTGGAAGCCGGGTTTGCGCCGTTCAAATCGTTGCGCATGCCGGTATTTGGCGTGCTGGGCAACCACGATTTGCAATGGCCCGGGCCAGCTCTGCAAGCCGAATTGCGCCAGGCGTTGTCGCAAAACGGGGTACAGCTCATTGAGGGTCGGCGTGTGGCCTGGAAAGGCTGGGAGCTGGTCGGCCTGGATGATTTGGGTGGCGGCAAACCCCTTCCGCAAATTCGCCGACTGTGGCCAGTGCGTCACCCCTGGATGCCGCAGTTGTATCCCCACCCACCCGTGGGCAAGGCCGATGCGGTGCCGCCGGTGGTGCCTCCCCGTCTGGTGGTGGTGCATCAGCCAGACACGGTGTCCCTGATGCCCCCTGAAGCCGCTTTTCTGAGCATGGCGGGGCACACCCACGGTGGACAAATTTGGCTGCCGGGCATCACTGAACGTGTACTGGCCGCTCAAAACCGGCATGGCTGGTGGAACGGTCTTTATGCCACCAGGACTGGGGCATTGTTTGTGACGCAGGGCGTGGGTACCATCGGCCTGCCAGCCCGGTGGCTGCGCCCACCCACCATCGATGTGATCAGCATTCAGCCCTGATCTGCTTGCGCACTTGCCTGGCTGAAACCCGGCGGCACCGCCAGACAGTCACAGGGCTGCTGTCAGGCGTATTCGGCCAGGCTCTTGCGCATTTTCTTCATGGCGGCCACTTCAATCTGGCGGATGCGCTCGGCACTCACGCCATATTCGGCAGCCAGATCGTGCAGAGTCATGCCGCCACTGCCATCGTCGTTCACTTTCAGCCAGCGTTCGGTGACGATGCGGCGCGAGCGGTCATCCAGCGCAGCCATTGCCTGGGCCACGCCATCGGAGGCCAGCACCTCACGGCGGCGGGCTTCCAGCACGGCGGTGGGCTCCTGGCTGGCATCCGTCAGGTAGGCAATGGGGCCATAGGCTTCCTCGCCGTCGTCGCCAGGGGTGGGGTCGAGCACCACATCGCCGCCTGACATGCGGGTTTCCATTTCAATCACTTCTTCGCGCTTGACGTTCAGTTCACGCGCCATCACGGTGATCTCGCGTTCGCTCAGGGTGTCGCGGTGGGTGGCTTCGTCTTCGGTGGCATCGGCCTTGAAGCCTTGCTTCATGGAGCGCAGATTGAAGAACAGTTTGCGCTGTGCCTTGGTGGTGGCCACCTTGACCATGCGCCAGTTTTTCAGAATGTATTCGTGGATTTCGGCCTTGATCCAGTGCATGGCGTAGCTCACCAGGCGCACGCCTTGGTCGGGGTCGAAGCGTTTGACCGCTTTCATCAGGCCCACGTTGCCTTCCTGAATCAGGTCGCCGTGCGGAAGTCCGTAGCCCAGGTACTGGCGGGAGATGGACACCACCAGGCGCAGGTGCGACATCACCAGCTTACCGGCGGCTTCCAGGTCGTTGTCGCTGCGCAGTTTGCGTGCGCAGCTTTGCTCTTCTTCGAGCGTGAGCATGGGTAGCCGGTTGACGGCAGAAATGTAGGCATCCAAGTGACCCAGCGGTGGAACCAGTGCCCAAGGGCTGCTTGCAGACGGTGTGCGGGTAATCAGTGCGGTGTTCATTCGAATCCCCTCCTTCAAATATCCTTGTCAGGATCAAGTCAAATGTTAGCACTCTCTGAGTTGGAGTGCTAAAAGAAGTTCCCGCCAGCAACGCCCCATCCGCTCTCCACCAGAGAGGTTATTTCTGTAGGCATCCCCACAGTCAAACACATGGGGCTGACACCAGCCTTTGACCCAACACACCGCCCTGCCTTTGTTGCAGATTCCACCTGCGGGCGCTACTCTTGACAACCGAAGTAAAGTCGCTTGACTTCTGTTTGAATCGCTCGTTCGCTGTTCAAATTGCCCGATTCGCCTGTTCAGCCAGTGGGCTGGCGCTGTTTACCTGAAAGCTTGTTATGAAACGTTTGGATGACTTCCGCATGAACCTGGGCCGCGAGCAACTCGTGCCCATCATGATTGGAGGCATGGGTGTGGACATTTCTTCGTCCGACCTGGCGGTGGAGGCGGCCCGGTTGGGCGGCGTGGGCCACATCTCGGATGCCATGATCAAAACGGTGACCGACCGCCGCTACAAAACCAAGTACGTCAAGGCCAAGCAGGCCCTCTACAAGTATGTGCCCGAGACCGACGACAAATCCAATGTCAAGTTCGATCTGGGCCATCTGGCCGAAGCCACCCGCCTGCATGTAGAGAGCACCATGAACCGCAAGGTGGGCAGCGGTCAGATCTACATCAACTGCATGGAAAAGCTCACCATGAACGCGCCCAAAGAGACGCTGAAGGTGCGCATGGCCTCGGCCCTGGATGCCGGCATCGACGGCATCACCCTGGCAGCGGGACTGCACCTGGGTTCGTTTGCGCTGATCGAGGATCACCCCCGCTTCCGCGATGCCAAGCTCGGCATCATCGTGTCGTCACTGCGGGCCTTGCAACTGTTTCTGAAGAAAAATGCCCGCCTCAACCGCCTGCCCGACTATGTGGTGGTGGAAGGCCCGCTGGCCGGTGGTCACCTGGGTTTTGGCATGGACTGGGCCAAGTACGACTTGGCCACCATCGTGGCCGAGATCATTCAGTACCTGAACGACAACAAGCTGAACATCCCGGTCATTCCCGCAGGCGGCATTTTCACGGGCAGCGATGCGGTGCGCTTCATGGAAATGGGCGCAGCGGGCGTACAGGTGGCCACGCGCTTCACGGTCACCAAAGAATGCGGCCTGCCCGATGACATCAAGCAGGAGTATTTCAAGGCCAGCGAAGACGACATTGAGGTGAACGAGATTTCACCGACCGGCTACCCCATGCGCATGATCAAGAGCAGCCCCGGTATCGGGGACGGCATTCGCCCCAACTGCGAGGCTTACGGCTACCTGCTCGATGCCAATGGCCGCTGCGCCTATGTCACAGCCTACAACCGCGAAGTGGCAGCCCACCCCGGCGAAAAACGCATCACGGTGATGGACAAGACCTGCCTGTGTACCCACATGCGCAATTTTGAAATCTGGACCTGTGGCCACCTGACCTGGCGGCTGAAGGACACCACGATCCAACGTGCCGATGGCAGCTACCAGCTGCTGTCAGCCCAGCATGTGTTTGAAGACTACCAGTTCAGTACCAACAACCAGATCAGGCTGCCGGAGCCAGAACCTGAACTGGCCGATTCCGCTGCCTGAGTCTGCGCAATGATGGGCTGGCCTGTGTGCTGAGTGTCTCCAGGCCGTGTGTCTGGTTGCCTGTTCGGGCCTTGTCAGCCAGTTTGGCTGCCTTTGACCCAGGCGCAGGATTGCAAGGCTTGCAGGCTGACGAATGCCAAAGCCCGTTCGTGGCAGGCTTCCAGCACCACGGGCGGGGCCACACCCGCTTCGTAGGCCTCGCGCCAGCGCAGGGCGCAGAGGCACCAGCGGTCGCCCGGTTTGAGCCCGGCAAACCGCCATTCAGGCCGGGGCGTGACCAGATCGTTGCCGCGCTCCGCTGAAAACCGCAAAAAGGCTTCGGTCACTTTGGCGCAGATGACGTGCGAGCCGCTGTCGTCTTCCCTGGTGTGACAGCACCCATCGCGGAAGTAGCCGGTCAGCGGATCGAATGAGCAGGCTTGCAATGCGGTTCCAAGGACGTTTCTGGCGGTCATGGGTGGGCGGTTGAAGTGATGTGGTTGCTACAAGGGATCAGGCGTGTTTCCCATCATAGAACCGACGCAATGCCCTTGCCTGTACCCAGGTGCCCCCGGCGTTCAGGCGTGATCCGAACAGCAACAAAACCAGTGCCAGCACAATCAGGGGCAAGGCGGCATACACCCAGCCTGTCAGTTGCTCGTTGCCCAGCCACACGCCCACCAGCAAGGCCACGGCGGGGTTGACGAACGAATAGCTGCCCGCCAGCGTGCCCGAGGTGTGTTTGAGCAGCCACAGGTAGGCGTTGAGGGCCACCAGTGTGCCCATCCCCAGCAAATAAACCCAGGCCAGCCATGAGGTGGTGCTGATGCCGCGCCAGGGTGTGCTGCCCTCCATGGCCAGCGAAGCCACCAGCCCCATTGCGCCCCCGGTCAGCCATTGCGCAGCCGGTGCCATCGTGCCCTGGGGCAAAGCCAGCCTGCGCGAGCTGTAGGAGCCCAGGCTCCAGGCCAGCGGCGCACCGAAGGCCAGCACCGCACCCAGCCAGGTGGCTGAAAAATCCCCTTCCAGCGCCAGCAGCAGGGCACCCAGCACACCCAGGGCCAGGGCGAGCCAGCTGGTCCAGGGCACGGCTTCGCCACCCAGGCGGCTCCACAGCGTCAGCCACATGGGCATGGTGGCCACCACAGTTGCCATCAGGCCGGAGCCAATGCCCAGCTTCTGCGCAAAGCCGACCAGATTCATGGCCACAAACACCATCAGCCCACCCACCAGCGTGGAATTGCGCCATTCCTGCGGGGTGGGCCAGGCCTGGCCCTGCCAGCGGGCCAGTGCCAGCATGATCAGGCCCGCCGCCACAAAACGGCTGGCGTTCATGAACAGCGGAGGCATGGTTTGCAACGCAATCGACAAGCCAAAATACGTGGTGCCCCACACCACATACACCAGCCCCAGCGCCAGGCCCACCAGCAGCATGGGGGCGTTACCTGGTTTGAATTTGAAAATTTCAGGCATATTAAGCTCAATTCAGAAAAATATCCGGCATCCGGAATTTTGCGCAGACTTTATCCCAATCAAAGCCCCTATGCAAACAAATTTACAGATAGATGATGTTGATGCCAGAATTTTGACGGCATTGGGTGCTGATAGCCGTCGTTCTTACGCCGATGTGGGGGTGGAGGTGGGCCTGTCCACCGCCGCAGTCCATGAGCGTGTGAAAAAAATGCTGGAGCGCGGTGTGATTGAGCGGTTTGCCCTGCGCATTGCCCCTGAGAAAGTGGGGTTGCTGTTCACCGCGTTTGTGGCCATCCGCAACGATGGCGGCGTGCATTGCCGCGAAGTGGCTCCCCGCCTGCGTGCCATGCCCGAAGTGCTGGAGCTGCACAGCGTGGCGGGCGAGTACGACTTTCTGGCCAAAATCCGCACCACGCACGCACGCGGGCTGGAAGAGGTGCTCTACCAGATCAAAGCCATTGCTGGTGTGGCCCGCACCACCAGCACCGTGGTGCTGAACACCGAATTTGAAGACCAGCCCCTGCGGCTGGTGCCCTGAACCTGCGGCGGCTCAGCCTCTCAGGGGCCGGGGCTGCGCAGCATCACGTCGCCAAGCGGATGGGCCACGCAGGGCAGCACGCAGCCCTCGGCCTTTTCTTCGGCGCTCAGGCCCGGCCACTCGACGGCATAACGCACCTCGCCCGCTGCCAGCGTGCCCAGGCAGGTGCGGCAGCTGCCGTTGCGGCACGAGCTGGGCCAGTTGACCCCGCCTTCTTCCAGCGATTGCAGCAAAGGCCGGTCGGCCCAGGCATCGAACTGAACACCATCGGGCTCCACATGGCCCGTGAAAAACGGCAACGGTTGTGACATGGCTCGGATTTCCGGTTGTGTGCGGATGGTGGTTCAGTTGCCGATGGCCAGCAGTTCCACTTCAAACGTCAGGGTGGCATTGGGGGGCACGACACCACCGGCACCACGCTCGCCGTAGGCGGTGGCGGGCGGGCAGGTCAGCGTGGCCTTGCCCCCCACCTTCATGGTTTGCAGGCCTTGCGTCCAGCAGGGGATGACGCGGTTGAGCTGGAAGGTGGCGGGCGCGTTGCGCTTGAACGAGCTGTCGAATTCCTTGCCATCGGCCAGCGTGCCTTTGTAATGCACCTTCACGGTGTCGCTGGCCTTGGGGCTGGCCCCCGTGCCCACGGTGGTGTGTTCCACCTTCACGCCCGAGGGCAGGGCTTCAGTGGCGGCCAGGGCCAAGCCGGGCAGGGCGAGTGCAGCGGCAGCCAGTACAGCCACCAGGTTGGAGGCGGAGAGTGGTCGGATCGTGGTGGAGCGGGTCATGGGTGGGGTTCCGTTTCAGCAGAAAAATTGAGCGGGTGAGCAGGCACATGCTGGCGCGGGAGTGTAGTGGTGTGGTGCCTGTGGTGGCCGGGGCGACGCTTCGGGTATGCCAACCCTGGTTGGTGGTCTGCCGGGTTGGGGTGGCGCTGCTGCGCTCTGCGCCCGTTCAAGGGGTGAGCCGTCCTCCGCACGCTGCGAGCAGAGATTGTCGGACGGCTCACCCCTTGCCCGTGCGAACCCGTGTGCGCCTGCACCGGAATACGGGGT
>CALMMY010000350.1 GCA_937868695.1 uncultured Comamonadaceae bacterium | reverse complement strand
GAGCCATTTTGTGAACGGTGCCGTGATCGCGGCGGACGATGGCTTTGCAGTCTGAACCGACGCTGCCCGGCGACAGTGTGGTTGCGGTCGGGTCGGTGAGGGCCGTGCCCGTCCGGAGTCCTGGCTGGCTGGGCGGCATTCTGGCCGGGTTGGCTGCCGGTGCGCTGTGGGGTATGGTGTTCGTGGCCCCGCGCACTGTGTCCGGCTTTGCGGCAGAGGACTATGTCGTGTGGCGTTACCTGGCCTGCGGTGTGTTCTCGCT
This sequence comes from uncultured Comamonadaceae bacterium, assembly GCA_937868695.1. Taxonomy (GTDB): domain Bacteria; phylum Pseudomonadota; class Gammaproteobacteria; order Burkholderiales; family Burkholderiaceae_C; genus UBA2334. The sequence continues at coordinate 5,939 of CALMMY010000350.1, read as the reverse complement.
GGGCATGTTGTGCTTGCCGCTGTTGCGTGGCCAGCGCCCGGTGCTGCCCACCTGGCGGCAGGCGTGGGCGGCCATGTGGCTCACGGTGCTGGGTTACACGGGGTACTACCTGTTGCTGGTGCTGGCTATTGAGCGGGCGGGGTCGGTGTTGCCCACGCTCGTCATCGGCACCATTCCCATTTGGGTGATGCTGCTGGGCAAGCCGCAAGGGCTGTTGTGGCGGGGTCTGTTGCCTGGGTTGGGGCTGACGGTGACCGGCTTGCTGCTGATGATGCAAATGCCCCACGACCACACCGTTGCGGTGACCGATGCGCCTACAGGCGGCACGTTCTGGCTGGGCATGGCCTGTGCGGTGGCGGCCATGATGTCGTGGACGGCCTATGCGTTGCTGAACGCGGCTTGGTTGCGGCGCAACCCCGGTGTGTCGTCTGCCGATTGGGCCACGTGGAGCGGCATCGCGGCTGGGCTGGGTGCGCTGTGCGGTGGGCCTGTGCTGGGTACGCCCTGGAACGATTTGATGCTGAAACCCGATCTGCCGATTTTCCTGCTTGTATGCACAGCTACAGGAATTGGAGCGGCGTGGGTGGCATCGGTGGCGTGGAACGTGGCCAGTCGCCGCCTGAGCCCCAGCCTGGCTGGCCAGCTCATTGTCAGCGAGACGGTTTTTGGTGTGGTATACGCCTATGGGTGGGATGGCCGCTGGCCCAGCGGGACCGAATGGATGGCTTGCACCTTGTTTGTGTTGGGCATACTGGCCTCCATCCGTGCCCACCGGTGACCGCTCACTTGTCAGTGCAGCGTGTCAGCGTATGTGAAGGGCTGGAGCAGAACAACAATGGATCACCCTGATTTCAATGGATTGCGGACGGTTGCCTTGGTAGAGGACGACGAGCGGACTCGGGAACGTTTCATCCGGACGTTGCAGGCCATGCCTGGTTGGCATGTGCTGTTTGCCGCCGCGACGCTGGATGGTGTCCGGCGGTCACTGGCACGGGCAGCTCCAGATGTGTTACTGGTTGATTTGGGTTTGCCTGACGGTGATGGGCATAGCCTGATTGCCGAGGTTGCCCACGCGCACCCGACCTGCCAGACGCTGGTCATTTCTGTTTTTGGCGATGACGAGAAAGTGTTTCGCTGCATCGAGGCGGGGGCAGCGGGCTATATCGTCAAGGGCCAGGGTGACGATGAGCTGGCCCATCACTTGCGTGATCTGCTGGCTGGCGGTTCACCCGTCTCTCCCCGCATAGCACGACGCTTGTTGCAATCGGTTCGTCTGCACAGGGGCGGACAGCCCGGTAAGACCCAGTCGGATGTGATCGATTCGGACCTCACGCTCAAAGAGCACGAAGTGCTGTCGATGCTGGCACTGGGGTATTCGTACCAAGAGGTGGCAGATCGCATGACCGTGAGCGTGAATACTGTGCGGTTTCATGTCAAAAGCATCTACAGCAAGCTGTACGTCTCTTCGCGGGGTGAAGCGGTGTACGAGGCGGGGCGACGGGGCTGGTTGTCGTCGCTGGGGTTCGCATGAGCACGGGGGACTGGTGGCGTTGGCTTGCGCTGACCTGGTTCGTATTGGCAGGCAAGGTGGCCTGTGCGGCGTTGCCTGAAGCGGTTCATACCCATTGGCAGGCAGACATCACGCCCGGCATCGTGAGTCCGGACAAGGTGGATGGTGCATCGTGGCGACGCATCAACCTGGACCATGCCTGGCGGCGTGTCGGTGCGTGTGACCACACCCGATGGACGTACCGGCTTGCATTCGAAGTTGAAGCACCATTGGGTGAAGACCAGGGGGTGTGGATTCACCGCGCGGGCAACCGGCTGCGGTTGTGGGCCAACGAATACGAGCTGGCCGAGTTCGGTCAACTGGACAACGATCGGGCGGATTACTCGAACGGGTCACTCTATGCCCGCATTCCCTGGCACGTGCTGCGCCCTGGCGAGAACGTGCTGCTGGTTCAGGTGGCCGGTGATTGCAGGCGGTATTCGGGCCTGTCGCACCTCGACATCGGGGCGCATCGCCTGTTGGAGCCCCAATGGCAGCGAACCGAACAAATGGAAAACTGGCTGACGGCGGCCATCGTATCGGTCTCGGTGCTGGTGTCTTTGGCGAGTCTGGGTTTTTATGCCATGAACCGCCACCGCAAGGCGCTGTTGCTGGGTGTCGCATCGGGTGCCTGGGCACTTCGGGAGTGGCTGTGGAGCATGACCGAGTTACCCATGCCGTTCGACGTGTGGTTCTTCCTGTTGGACCTGACGTTTGCGATCTGGATGCCCATCATCTGCATCCTCACGCTGCGGCTGAGCGGTGTGCGCAGTCGCCGGTTGGAAATGTTGCAATGGGTGGGGCTGGCGGTGGCGGTGGTGACATCTGCCGCTGCCACTGCGGGTGCGCCCATTTTCGTCAAGGGCCTGGGGTTGCAACTGCTGGTAGTCGTTGGTTGCGTGACGGTGTGGGCGGTGTTGCGGCAAGCCATTCGTGATCCCAACGGTGCCAACCTCACCCTGCTGGCCGCAGCGGTGTCGATGCTGGCGCTGGGGTTAATGGACCACTGGAACGTGTGGTTGTCCCCTGCGCCAGATGCCTACCAGCGCTTTTATTACACCCCTCTGATCGCGGTGCTGTTCATCTTGGCCATTGGCGCGCTGCTGATGCGCCAGTTCGACCTGGCGATGCGCACCGTTGCCCATTACCGCGAGTCTCTGGAGCAGGAGGTGACGCGGCAGCGAGAGCAACTGCGTGCACAGCATGAGCGCGAACAGCTGTACGTGCGGCGCGAAGCGATTGAGCAGGAGCGCCGCCGCATAGCTCAGGATATGCACGATGGACTGGGGGCCCAGTTGGTGGGGTTGCTGTCGTCCGTGCGCACCAGTGGCGGGCAGGCAGCCGTGCTGGAGCAGGAGGTTCAACATGCGCTGGTGCAATTGCGAGCCACCATGGACAGTTTGAGCAGCGAAGCGGGCGATCTTTCGACCGCGCTGGCGCAGTTTCGCTATCTGCACGAGGCGCGGTTGTGTCGCATGGGACTGCGGTTGGATTGGCAGGTTCAGCTGTTGCCTGACTTGGTGTGGGGTCCTCGGGCACTCACGCAACTTGACTTCTGGCTGCGCGAGGCATTTGCCAACGTCATCAAGCACGCGCAGGCCACTTGTGTCACGGTGCAAGCGTGGCAGCGCAATGGGCAATGCGAATTGGCCGTGACTGACAACGGTTGCGGGTATGACCCCACGCAGCCCACGACAGGGCGTGGCAGGCTTCACCTCGTTGAGAGGGCCGCCGCACTGGGTATGCAGTTGCAGACTGTGAGCAGGCCGGGGCAGGGCACCACCGTGCGACTGGTGTGGCCCGTCAGTCACGTGGTTGCTGACTGATAGCGCCCCCCAACCCTGCTTTGCGGCAGGCCCCCCGAGGGGGATGAGGAAACTTGGGAGCGGCCCGGCGTTTCCTCATGAGGCTGTGCCCACATTTTTGTGTTGACCTACATGAACATGTGAAGCGTCTACACGGTTGTTTTTTGACAATGCACAGCCCGCCACAGGGAGCGGGAGTCCATTGCAAATTCAATACATGTCGTCACCTATCACAACCATCCTGGCCGCAGCCGCGCTGGCAGCCAGTCAGCCAGCATTTGCCCAAAGCTTTCTCAACAAACTGGCTGAAAAAGTTCAGCAAAAAGTGGCCGTGCCGCTCAGCTCCGCAGCGGGAGCCACCGGGGGCATGTCTTCCGTACAGCCGTCGGCAGAGGAAATCCGGCTGGCCAATGAAGACCGCGCCGACACCACACTGGACAACCGGACCTTCAAGGCCGACAAACGCGGTGTGAGCGGGATCTACTACCCCAGCGTGATGCTGGGCGCGGCATCGTCAGACAGGGAAATGATCTATGCCATTGGCAAGGTCTATCTGGAATTTGACGACCAGAAAGGTCTGATGACCATTTACACACGCCACGCCTTTGAGACATCCAACCCCACCAAGCTGGTGCCCAAGGGCACCTGGGGCGAGACCAGTGCAGGAAACGGGCGCTGGCTGCGAGGCATGCTGGCTTCCAACCGCCTGATGCTGCGCACGGCGGGCAGCGATGTCACCATGAACTACAAGTACCGCCAGCCCAAGTACAAGCTCGACTTGCAGAACAACGAGGTGCCAGATGGCGTGATGATGCAGAACCTGGAAGCCATGTTCGAGCTGGAGCCCGGCGTGATCTACGTGGGTGCTCCGGCCTATGGCTCCTCGGGCGGCAAGCCAGAGGGACATAACTTGCTCAAACCCGGGATGCAATTGCCGCTTTTGTACAAGGCTGGCAAGGAGGAAGCCGCCAAGGCGTGGACGGCGGAGCGCATCGTGGCGGCCTACAGTCAGGCCACAGCCGAAATTGACAAGGCGGGCGAAGACGCTGATGGCAAGGCCGACCCGAACCTGCAACTGCTGCCTCCACATGATCAGCCGCTCACAAAAGGCGAGTCAGACGGCGCACGCGCCCAGTGGAGTCGCATGATCCAGACCCCCGACGTGGCCAACACCCAACGCAGCAAGCGGTTCACACTGTCGTATCTGTATGCCACCAGCCCGTGGGCCGAGATGCGCAAGAAACAGTATGTCAACAACAGCTTTGTGGACACCATCATCAGCCGCAGCCGCGTGGTGGCAGCGGTGTTCCAGGATCAGGAGGGCAACCACTGGACCAATCGCTTCTATCTGGTGGAAAAAGCGCCAACAGGGGTGTACTTTGGCGAACGCTGGAGCGGTGACTACGACTTTGCCCTCGCCGCCAGCTCCATCCCCAAAGGCATCGGGGCGGACGCTGCGCGCAAGTACCAAAGCGCCGCCAAGGGGAAATGATCAATGGTCAACACCTTGCGTTTCATCGCTGGGGGTTGCGTGCGAGCAGCCCATGCCACGCGTTGCGCGGTGGTACTGGCTGCATGGGCTGCGGTGGCATCGGGTGGCTTTGCCCATGCAGGGACTGACCCTGTCCCGCTGTGGGTACAGCATTCAGCCACCACCATGGGCAACATGGGGCAGTGCGCCATTCGCCTGACCTTTGACAGCCAAGATCAGGAGGTGAAAGGGCTGGTGCTCAAGCTGGCGGCGGTCGATGCCAAAGGTGCGGTGCAGGCGCGTGGCGAGATGGCGGTTCCCGATTTTGGGCAGACCAGCGCCCAGCGCCATGCAGAGGGCCACTGGTCCCATGCCGCGCTGTGCGATGACGGGCTGACGTTGCGCATTGAGCGAGCCAGCGCGCGCGTTTTGGGCAAACCGTTCGACTTGCTTGCGCGGCAGTTGCTTGAGGTGGATGAGTTCAAACCCATGCCCATTCAGATTGGCATGTCGCGGGCGGCCAGGCGTTGACGGCACCTGGCAACTTTTTGACAGGTTTGGTAAAAACGCCTCATGCGAATTGCCATACCCGAAGAAAAGAAGCTGGTCCATGAGCTTGTCATCCCCATCCGCTGGGGTGACATGGATGCCATGGGGCATGTGAACAACACCACCTACTTTCGTTACCTCGAAACCATCCGCATCGAGTGGCTGCTGGCCATCGGGTGCCCGCCCGATCCGACAGGTGAGGGCCCGGTCATCGTGAATGCGTTTTGCAATTTCTACAAACAGCTGGAGCACCCCGGTGACGTGCTGGCCCGCATGTACGTCAGCGACCCGGCCCGCACCACGTTCGAAACCTGGTGTACCCTGAGCCGCACAGACGACCCCGACACGGTGTATGCCGCAGGCGGTGCCACCACCATCTGGGTGAACTTCCCTGCGCAGAAAGCCGTGGCACTGCCCGAGTGGTTGCTGAACCGGTTTTTCAAATAAAAATGGCATCTACATCTTTATTTGTAATCGAAAGCAGCTATTTATTTTGATTTCGGCATCCGCCCCATCAGATAAAACTCGGGGTTGGGTTGCATGCCGCTGAAGCTGGCCATGCGGT
>CALMMY010000349.1 GCA_937868695.1 uncultured Comamonadaceae bacterium | reverse complement strand
AAAAATTCCGCTTGAATGTGCGCCAGTTGGGGACGCGTGTGGAAGTGGACATCACGGTTCTGGGTGATGTGCCTTATGAGCGGGGTGCATTGATTGTGATCCTGCCTAACAAGGCAACGCTTCCGCAGGTTAACGGTCTCAAACCAGGCATGCCAATGCCACGCGTAGAGAGGTTAGATGACTACCGGGCTGTCATTCGGTTTGATGCGCTCAGTGCAGGGAGTTATGGCTACAGCCTGACTTTCTGATCCATTTTTTCCATTCAAACAGGGGGCACATCAGCTGTGCGAACTGGGTGCATACTTTCAATATTCTGTCGTGATGAGATCCCAATTTTCTCGAATATTCCGGATATGGGTGATTGTTTTTCTGATGACTGGATGGCATCTGTATGCAAATTCACGTCCAGTGGTATTTGGTTACTTTGGATGGTGGATCGATGAGGCTGAAACCCTGCGTGCATTGCCGTTCATGGACAGAATCAAATACATGGAATGGGGTCTGGGCGCAGACGGCTCCATTGTCAACAAGAATGGCTGGCCTGATGTGGTCGGAAAAGTCAAAAAGCGCGCTGCGGAATTGGGTATCCCCATCGATGTCACGTTGACTCTGTTTTCAATCTCTGATTTCAATGCTCTTTTTGGTTCGAATCTGCGCGTCAAACGACTGACTGCTGCGTTGGTGGCAGAGCTGGAGGCTGACCCCACCATTCGCGGCCTGCATCTTGATGTGGAAATATTCTCAGCTGTCCATCCAGCGGCCCAATTGCGATACCGAGCATTTGTGGCCGATTTGTCCCGCATAGCCAAAAAAATGTCTATCGTGCGTTCCACGAGTGTTTTTTTAAATCACGGTGCCGAAAAGTATCTTTACGATGCCGAAACCCTTTTGCATGTGGATCATGTTGTGTTGCAGGGTTATGACGCGCATTCGGCTGATTCTGCTTTGGTCGGGCCGATTTCGCCTTTGGCCGGGTCTGATCTGATGACGTGGGAAAAGATGCTTGCAATTGCGCGGGAATTGAAATTGTTTGGCCCGCGAATTCTGATGGGTTTTCCTGCTTACGGATATGAGTGGACAGTCAAGCCCTGCGACCCAAGGGGCAAGCGCATGGCTCCTGGCAAGACCACCACGTTTGCCCGTATGCCGGTGCCCAAGCTTCCCAGCATCGTTGATCGTGTACTCGCGCACGGTGCCCGGTACGATGCCACGACAGGCTCAGCCCACTACCAGTTCAACAACCCCGATGGCTCCTGTCAGGTGGGCTGGTTTGAAGACTGGTGGACGTTGCAGCGCAAAACCGACTGGATTTTGAAAGAGCAACTGGCCGGGATTGCTTTTTTTCCGCTTGGGTATGACGGCGGCGATTTGGTGGGGATGACGGCCCGGCGGTTTCGCGCCATCCCAGAAAAATCACCAGAGCCTGTCCAACTTCAGGCTCAGTGAGTGGGCGCGGTAGCCTCCGCCATCGCGGATGCTACCCATTCCCCACAGGGTGGCCGTGAGGCCGGTGTTCCGGGACAGCCAGCGTTGGGCCCCCATGCTGGCACTCCAGCTGTCGCTGGCATCGCCATAAATGCGCGTGCCCAGTTGCCCTGCCAGCACAAAGTACCAGTCTTTCTCAGTCCATTCGGCGGAGGCTCCCAGCCCAAAGCTGCCCGACCCTTCTACAGGTGACCAGTAGTTTGGCGTGTTGAACGTCAGGTCGCGTGTGTCTATGCTGGCATATGGCTTGACAACCACTCCCAATGGCCGCCAGTTCGGGGCCAGCTTGATGCTGGTGGTCAGCAGGTTGTTGCCATCTGAAACTTTATATGCATTCAGCCGACCCGACAGTACGCCCATTTCGCCACTCCATGATCCGGTCAGCCCGATGCGGTTGGCTGTGAGGCCCGCTTCCAGTGCCTTGGCGCTGGCGGCAGTCATGCCAAAGTTTTCTCGGGCAATTTCAGCGTGAATGGGCAGCTCACCCAGTTTCACGCGCAACCCGGCAAACCATCTCGATGACGGGCGACCCTGCATGCTGATGCTCACCTCCGGCTGGAGAGGCAAGCCCGTGTGGGTGTACCGCATGGCCGCACCCGTGTGGCGGGGGTGTGGGCCGTTGGGGTTCTGGTGGGCGGTGCGCAAGTCGGTCTGCACTTCGTAAATCTGTTGCTGAGTGGTGTCGCGCCAGCGGTGGGTGAGGGTGCCCGTATTCAGACGCAGATTGTCAGAGTCTTGGTCGCGGGCCCATTCAATGGTGGTGCGCGGACGGAGATCCCGTTCGGCGTACTCCATGCCGTCCAATGCATCTTGATTGGCTTCGTTGTCTTCAAGTGCCTGTTCGTACAGAGGTACGGACAAATCTGCGCGTCCAGACCAGCGGTAAGTGTTGGCCAGTGGTATCCGCGCATTTTGAAACTGGTCGGAGTTGCGCACCAGCTTTTCGTATTCTTTAATGGCCGCCGACAGTCGATTGCTCCAGGCGAGGCTGTTGGCAATTTTGAGGCGCAGTGCCGAATCAGGGGGCTCATCACCCGATTGAATCCAGGCCAAACCCTCTGTACCGGCTGCCCCATAATTTTCTTCGGAAAGCAGGGCTTCCAAGCGTTTTAGCCGCTCGGATTGCGTACCGACCAGTTGGGTTTTACCCTGGCTTGCCGGAATTTGAGATCGCTCAGCGGTCATCACCGCTGCCGGGTTTGTTGCAGTGCCTGGGCCAACACTTTGCGCCGATGCCTGGGCTGGAGTCAACAGTGTGCTGGCAACCAGAGCCAGTGTGGGCAAGTGAAGCAGATGGGCAGTTGAGCGTGTGTGCATAGCTGCTATTTGACACCATGCTGCCTGCCGGAACCGGCGCTGATTCGCCGTTGATCGTGCAGATATTGGTCGCAGGAGGCTGAAACGCTGCATATGTCACAGGCAGGGTTGCGTGCTTTGCACACATAGCGCCCGTGCAGAATGAGCCAATGGTGGGCATCGACCAGAAATTCACGTGGTATGCGCTTGAGCAACTTCAGTTCCACCTCCAGCGGAGTTTTGCCCGGTGCCAGCCC
>CALMMY010000348.1 GCA_937868695.1 uncultured Comamonadaceae bacterium | reverse complement strand
GGCCACCGGCCCCAGCAGCGCCAGCATCACGGCATGGCGGCGCAGTTGGGCCAGCGGGCCATCGTCGTCGACAGGGGTGGGGGCGGTTGTGGCCATCAGGCAGCCAGGCGGCCCAGGTCGGCCACACGGTTCATGGCCAGATGCAGGGTTTTGAGCAGGCCCAGGCGGTTGGCCTTGAGCTCAGGGTCGTCGGCATTGACCATCACATCTTCAAAGAAGGCATCGACCGGAGCGCGCAGCGCAGCCAAGGCTTGCAGGCTGGCGGTGTAGTCGCCAGCGGCAAACGCAGCATCGGCTTGCGGAACCACTTGTAGCAGCACGTCGAGCAGCGCCTGCTCGGCGGCCTCTTGCAGCAGGTCAGGGTCGATATTGGCCCGAACCTCGCCATCGGCCTTTTTCAGGATGTTGCCCACGCGTTTGTTGGCTGCGGCCAGCGCGGGCGCTTCGGGCAGGGCGGCGAAAGCACGCACGGCTTCCAGGCGGCGGGCAATGTCGGCCAGACGCTGCGGACGCAGGGCCAGCACGGCATCCACCTGCTGGGCGCTGTAGCCCTGCTCGCGCAGGCTGCCGCTGATGCGGTCGTAGATGAATGTCACCAAGTCTGGCTCGTTGAGTTGAGCGTATATGTGAGACTTAAGCTTGTCTGCTGGTGAGTCGGGGTCACTTTCAGATTGATTTGGCCAATTAGGAACAGCAATTGCACTGTTAATAGATTTTGCAGCGGGTGTCAGTCCGCTGCCCTGCGGACGGCGAGGAATCAACGATCCGAAGGCTGGCTCGGCATCAGCCAGCAGGGCTGTCAAATCCAGCGGCAAATCCTTCTCGACCAGCAGCCGGATCACGCCCAGCGCATGGCGGCGCAGGGCGAAGGGGTCTTTGTCGCCGGTGGGCAGGTTGCCGATGCCGAACATGCCGACCAGGGTTTCCAGCTTGTCGGCCAGCGCCACCACCACGCCCACGGCGTTGCGGGGCAGCTCGTCACCGGCAAAGCGGGGTTTGTAGTGGTCTTCGATGGCATCGGCCACGGTGTCGCCCAAGCCGTCATGGCGGGCGTAGTAGCCGCCCATGATGCCTTGCAGCTCGGGGAACTCGCCCACCATGTCGGTCAGCAGGTCGGCCTTGGCCAGGCGTGCGGCCAGCAGAGCCTGGCCCGCCAGCTCAGGCCCGCCCAGTTGCTGGCCGATGGCTTCGGCAATGGCGCACACGCGCTCCATGCGCTTGCCCTGGGTGCCCAGCTTGTTGTGATACACCACTTTGGACAGGCCGGGGACGCGGGCTTCCAGCGTTTTCTTGCGGTCCTGGTCGAAGAAGAACTTGGCATCGGCCAGGCGGGGGCGCACCACGCGCTCGTTGCCACCGATCACGGCGCTGGCATCGGCGGGGCTGATGTTGCTGACCACCAGGAAACGGTTGGTCAGCTTGCCAGCGGCATCCAGCAGCGGGAAGTATTTCTGGTTGGCCTTCATGGTCAGGATCAGGCATTCCTGCGGCACGGCCAGAAATTCGGGCTCAAACTGGCACACCAGCACATTGGGCCGCTCGACCAGCGCAGTCACCTCGTCCAGCAGCGCATCGTCTTCAATGGGCTTGCAACCACCGCCCACTTCGGCGGCCTTGGCGGCCAGCTGGCGGGCGATGTCGGCCTTGCGCTCGGCAAAGCTGGCGATCACCGCGCCGTCGCGGGCCAGCGTGGCCGCGTAGCTGTCGGCATCGGGCAGCACCACGGGATCGACGGCGGCCTCGAAGCGGTGGCCGTGGGTGGCGTTGCCAGCCGTCAGACCCAGCGCGGTGACGGGCACCACCTCGGCACCGTGCAGGGCCACCAGGCCGTGAGCGGGGCGCACAAAGCTGACGCTGCTCCAGCCGGGCAGCTCGCAGCCGGTGTGCAGCTGGTAGCTCATCACCTTGGGGATGGGCAGCTTGGCAATGGCCTCGTTCAGGGCTTTTTGCAGGCCGGTGGCCAGCTCCACGCCCGCCAGCATGCTTTCGTGGAACAGGGCTTCGGCCTTGCCATCGGGCTGGCGCTTCAGGCGGGCCACGGCGGCGGCCAGGGCCTCGGGGGTGGACACATCGGCACCGACGGCAGCCAGGCGTTTTTGCAATGCGGGCGTGGCGTTGCCAGCGGCATCCAGCCCCACGGCCACGGGCATGAGCTTGAGCGACTGGGCCTTGTCTGCCGCACGCGCCAGCACGCCGGTCACATGGGCGGCCAGGCGGCGGGGCGAGGCAAAGGCCGTCAGCGCGGCATCGGCTGCGGCCAGGCCTTGTGCCTGCAGCTGTTGCAGCAGCACACCGGCAAAGGCATCGCCCAGTTTTTTCAGGGCTTTGGGAGGCAGTTCTTCTACGAAGAGTTCGACGAGGAGGTTGTTCATCATTTAGCTTTTCGACATGCGCCACAGGGCTCATGTCGCCTTTTCATTTTCAATCACAGAAATCCAATTTTTTTGTTGCACAGACAAGAGGTCTTTGGCATTCAAAGTCTGCAACAACGCCAGGGCTTGGTCGTAATGGGTGTTTCGCACCACCGTAGTTGGTGCAACACGCGCCAAACGGATCAGCGATACCACCCAGTCAATTTGCCACTGTGCGTTCTTCGGGTCGCTTGCGGCCAGCTTTTCGCGGATTGCCAGGCTTTTTGTGTACAGCGCCAACGCCTGCTCACGCTCGCCCTGCGCCTCCAGAATGCCCGCCACCTTTTCATGGCTCACCGACAGGTCGCGCTGCCAGTCGCTGTTCTTCGGGTCGCTCGCGGCCAGCTTTTCGATGATCGTCAGGCTTTGGGTGTACTGCGCCAACGCCTGCTCAAGCTCACCCTGAGCCTCCAGAATCCCCGCCATCCTATTAAAGCTCACCGACAGGTCACGCTGCCAGTCGCGGTTCTTCTGGTCGCTCGCGGCCAGTTTTTCGCTGATTGCCAGGCTTTGGGTGTACTGCG
>CALMMY010000347.1 GCA_937868695.1 uncultured Comamonadaceae bacterium | reverse complement strand
ACCAAGGCAACCAAGGGTCATGCCCGAAGCACCGCCCCCGTGGTCAACGTGAGCATTGCAGCCCCCGCACCCTCAGCCGCGCTGGAAGAACACCGCGCTCATCACCACGCCGGTGGCGATGACCAGCCCGCGCACCCAGGCGGCGGGCAGGCGGCGGGCCAGTCTGGCTCCGGCAAAGCCGCCCGCCGTGGCGCAGGCCATCATCAGCACGGCCTGGGGCCACACGATGGCCCCGGCCAGTGCGAACGCCGCCACCGACAGGATGGAGAGCACAAAGGAGTTGAAGTTTTTGAGCGCGTTGGCGGTGTGGATGCGGGCCTCGCCCGTGAGGGTGTAAAGCGCCATCAGCAAAATGCCCAGCCCGCCGTTGAAGTAGCCGCCGTACACCGACACCAGCAGCAGGCCCGGCGTGCGCCAGCGGGCCAGCGCCGAGGGCCGCCCCTGGCTGAGCTTGGCCACCGATGGCCCGATGGCAAACAGCGCGGTGGCCAGCAGCAGCAGCCACGGCACCAGCCCGGCAAACACCTTGGCGGGCGTGACCAGCAGCAGCAGCGCCCCGCACACGCCGCCGGTGGCGGCCACCAGGGCCTCGCGGCGCAGCAGCCGGGGATCGAGCGCCCGCAGCTCGGGCCGAAAGCCCCACACGCTGCCCAAATAGCCGGGGCTGACGGCCAGTGCGCTGGTGGCGTTGGCCACGATGGGCGGCACGCCGGTGAACACGAGTGCCGGAAATGTGAGGAAGCTGCCACCGCCCGCGATGGCGTTGAGCACCCCGGCCCCGAAGGCTGCGGCGGCCAGCAAGGCCAGTGATGCCGCATCCATCATGGGTGGCCGCCTGGTTGCAGCGCCAGCACCGAGGGGTCGGTGTGGATGAGGTCCAGCGCAAACCGCTGGCCGCGCAGGTGGTCTTCGATGCAGCGCAGCACCAGCGGGCTGCGGTGGCGCTCGGCGCTGGCCCGCACTTCGTCGGGGGTCATCCAGACGGTGCGCACGATGCCGATGTCCAGGCTGCGGCCCGGCACGGCATCACCCAGATCGCCGCAGAAAGCCAGGCGCACATAGGTGATGTCTTCGCCGGTGGCGGCCCGCTGAAAGCGCGACAGGTACAGCCCGACCAGCGCGGTGGGCTCGAAAGCATGGGTGGTTTCCTCTAAAACCTCTCGGGAACAACCCTGAGCCGGGCTCTCGCCGGGGTCGAGGTGCCCGGCGGGGTTGTTCAGGCGCAGGCCCTCGGGCGTGTGCTCTTCCACCAACAGATAACGGCCACCGCGCTCGATGATGGCGGCCACGGTGACACTGGGTTTCCAACGGTTGTTCATGGTTTGATTATTGCTTTTGCAACAAGTTGATTCAGTGTATACACACCATTTGTGGATGACGACTGTTCCAAAAAAACGCAGAATGCCATACCTCTGCAAGTAATTTTCACAATCCAAGCCAACAAGGAAACCAGCATGCCGCCAGAAGCACATGGATCAGATGCCAGCACCAAGCTGGCCCGCCCCCCCCAGCGCATCGGGGTACCACGAGAAACATTCCCCGGCGAAAAGCGGGTGGCCACGGTGCCCGAGGTGGTGGCCAAGCTGGTCAAGCTGGGGTTCAGCGTGGCGGTCGAATCGGGCGCGGGCGATGCCGCCTCGTTCAGCGACGATGCCTACCGCGCCGAGGGTGCCACCATCGCGGCCAATGCCGCCGAGCTGTGGGCCACGTCGGACATCGTGTTCAAGGTGCGCCCGCCCAGTGCCGAGGAAGTGGCGCTGGTGCGCCCCGGCATGACGCTGATCGGCTTCATCTGGCCCGCGCAGAACCCCGATCTGATGGCCCAGCTGGCCGCCGCCAAGGCCACGGTGCTGGCCATTGACGCGCTGCCCCGCACGCTCAGCCGCGCCCAGAAGATGGACGCGTTGACCTCGATGGCCGGTGTCAGCGGCTACCGCGCCGTGGTGGAAGCGGCCAACGCATTCGGGCGCTTCTTCAACGGCCAGATCACGGCTGCGGGCAAGGTGCCCCCGGCCAAGGTGTTCATTGCCGGTGCCGGTGTGGCTGGCCTGGCCGCCATCGGCACGGCAGCCAGCCTGGGGGCGATTGTTCGCGCCAACGACACCCGCGCCGAAGTGGCCGACCAGGTGGTGTCGCTGGGCGGCGAGTTTGTGAAGGTGGATTACGACGAAGAAGGCTCGGGCGGTGGCGGCTACGCCAAGGTGATGAGCGAAGGCTTTCAAAAAGCGCAGCGCGAAATGTATGC
>CALMMY010000346.1 GCA_937868695.1 uncultured Comamonadaceae bacterium | reverse complement strand
TGACTGTCTTGCGGTTGTATTTGATGATGGTGGCAAACAGCACCGGATGCCCGTCTGGCTGGAAGCTCACCTTCTCGCCCACGCTGAAATCCAGCATGCGGGCGTGCAGCCGCATTTCATGCAGAAAATTCAGCCGCGTGACCACACGGCGGTTCAAATCCACCAGCTCGGCTTCGGTCAGGTGGTCGATGGGAATGGGGTTGGACATGGGTGGCTCGAAAGTAAAGGGCAGGGACAGAGGTGAGCTTACCGAATGGCATCAAGCTTGGATCAGATGAACTATTCCCCCATACAGAATCTCTGATTCAGATACCATCCACACATGATTCGCTCTTTCATCTGCACCGATACCGAAGCCCTGTTCAACAGCAGGGCCGTTGGGCGTTTCAGAAACATCGAGCGGGTGGCGCGACGCAAGTTGTTGCAACTGCATGCCGCCACCGACCTGCACAGCTTGCGCATTCCACCCGGCAACCAGTTGGAGGCCCTCAAAGGTGACCGCCTGGGCCAGCACAGCATCCGCATCAACGCCCAATGGCGCGTGTGCTTTGCTTGGCATGACGATGGGGCCTACCGTGTGGAAATCGTGGACTACCACTGAACATTCAGGAGCCAGACACATGACCACCGAACTGCTTGACGAGATTCACCCCGGCGAAATTTTGCTGGAAGACTTCATGAAGCCACTGGGCATCACCGCACGGCAGCTGGCTGCTGACATGGACGTACCGCCCAGCCGCATCAGCGACATCGTGAACGGTACGCGCCCCATCAGCGCCGACACTGCGCTGCGACTGGGCCTGTTTTTCAGCATGAACCCGCGCTACTGGCTGAACCTGCAAACCGAGTACGACATGCGCACGGTCATGCGCACCAGCCACGACAAAATCGCGCCCCGCATTCGGGTGTTTCAGCCTGCGGCAGCGACTTTGGCGGGTTGAGATCAAGCCAAAAGACCTGTCTTTTTATCAACACCAACTTTGCATCCCGGGTGTAGCGTGCGCCGCAGCCAAGCGCCACACCCCAAGCCTCACACCCGCTCGAAAATCCCCGCCGCCCCTTGGCCCATGCCCACGCACATGGTCACCATGCCGTAGCGCTGGTTGTGGCGGCGCAGGGCGTGGATGACGGTGGCGGCGCGGATGGCACCGGTGGCACCCAGCGGGTGGCCCAGGGCGATGGCGCCGCCGTTGGGGTTGACCTTGGCCGGGTCCAGGCCCAGCGTGTTCATCACGGCCAGGCTTTGGGCGGCAAAGGCTTCGTTCAGCTCAATCCAGTCCAGGTCGTTCTGGTGCAAGCCCCCGTTTTTAAGCGCGGCAGGAATGGCTTCCACCGGGCCAATGCCCATCAGGTGCGGGGGCACGCCGCGTGACGCATAACTGACGAAGCGGGCCAGCGGGGTCAGGCCAAAGCGCTTGACGGCGGCCTCGCTGGCCAGGATGAGTGCGCCTGCACCGTCGCTGGTCTGGCTGCTGTTGCCTGCGGTCACAGTGCCCAGTCCGGTGGGGCTGAAGTCGGCCCGGCGGGGGGTGGCGAAGGCGGGTTTGAGTTTGCCCAAGCCTTCCAGGCTGGTGTCTGGGCGGGCACCTTCGTCCTGGCTCACGGTGCGGGTGGTGGTGGTGACTTCAGCGGTGTCGAGGTTGACGCTGCGCTCCGTCACTTCCACGGGGCAGGTTTCGTCGGCAAACTCACCCTTGGCCTGGGCAGCGAGGGCACGCTGGTGCGATTGCAGAGCGAAGGCATCCTGGTCGGCGCGGCTCACCTTCCACTGCTGGGCCACCTTTTCGGCGGTGAGGCCCATGCCGTAGGCAATGCCGTATTTCTCGACGTTCTGGGTGTCGGCAAAGATGCTGGGCGACAGGCTGGGGCTGTTGCCCATCATGGGCACCATGCTCATGCTCTCGGTTCCGGCGGCGATCATCACGTCGGCCTCGCCCACGCGGATGCGGTCGGCGGCCATCTGGATGGCGGTGAGGCCCGACGCGCAGAAGCGGTTGACGGTGATGCCGCCCACGCTGTTGGGCAGCCCGGCCAGCACCGCGCCAATGCGCGCCACGTTCAGGCCCTGCTGGCCTTCGGGGATGGCGCAGCCGCAGATCACGTCCTCGATCGACGCGGGGTCGAGGCCGGGCACCTGGGCCAGTGCGGCACGCAGGGCGTGGGCCAGCAGGTCGTCCGGGCGGGTGTTTCTGAAGAAGCCCCGGTGCGATTTGCCGATGGGCGTGCGCGTGGCGGCGACGATGTAGGCATCTTGAAGTTGTTTGCTCATGTTCGTTCCTGGTTGCCTGAGGTTGTTGTCAGGGCTGGCGTGGGCGGGCGGGTACCCAGGCCCACACAAATTCACATTCGACCGGCTCAATGCCGGTGGCATCGGTCACCACGACCCGCACGTTCACTTCGCCTTTGTCGGTGCCGAGCAGGGCTTGCTGCTGCAAGGCACTGAGGGTGGCGACGGCCTTGAGGTCGCCCGTGGCGCGTTTGCGGAAGTCCATGGTGAGCGACTTGGCCAGAGGCAGGCAGTCGTCGCGCACGTTCATGCCCACCACCATGCCGGAAGCGGTTTCGGCCAGCAGGTTCATGGCCGAGGCATGGACGCTGCCGATGTGGTTCTGCACCGCCCGGCGGTTGGCCAGCTGCACCTCCACCCGATCAGGTGCCATGTGTACAAACCGGATGCCCGCCGTGCCGGTGAAGGGCACGGCGCGGTGCAGCACCCGGTCGCGCAGCCAGGCTTGCAGAAAACCCGGTGCCTTGTTCAGGCGGGCCAGGTTGCGCTGCAAGCGGTTGGGGGTGGCCGTGGTGGCGGTCATTGATATCAATTCCGCAGCGGCTTGCCGGTGCTCAGCATGCCCATGATGCGTTCCTGCGTCTTGGGGTGCTCCAGCAAGCTACAGAAGGCCTGGCGCTCCAGCGTCATCAGGTACTCCTCGCTCACCAGCGTGCCAGGGTCCACGTCGCCGCCGGTCAGCACATTGGCGATCAGCCCGGCGATGTGGAAGTCGTGCTGGCTGATGAAGCCGCCGTCGCGCATGTTGACCAGGCTGCCCAGAATGGTGGCCTTGCCGGAACGGCCCGCCACTGGGAACAGGCGCTTGTGCGGGGCGCGGTAGCCGCCGGTGTACAGGGCCTTGGCCTCGTTGATGGCGACCCACAGCAGTTCGTCCTTGTGCGGCACCACCACGTCGCTGTCCAGCACGTAGCCCAGGCTGCGGCTTTCCAGGGCGCTGGTGCCCACGCTGGCCATGGCGGCGGCCTTGAAGCCTTCGGTCAGGAAGGGGATCAGGTCTTTGTTGGTGCTGGTTGCGGCGTTTTCGGCAGCGCGGCGGGCGATGTAGGTCAGGCCACCGGCACCGGGCACCAGGCCCACGCCCACTTCGACCAAGCCCACATAGCTTTCCATGTGCAGCACGCGGCGGGCGCTGTGGATGGCCAGCTCGCAGCCGCCACCCAGGGCCAAGCCGCGCACGGCGGCGACCACGGGCACGGAGGCATAGCGGAGCTTGAGCATGATGCGTTGCAGTTCACCCTCGGCCTCGTTGATGGCAGCGGCACCGCCCATCATGAAGCCGGGCAGCATGGCTTGCAGATCGGCACCGGCAGAAAACGGCTCGTCGCCCGACCAGATCACCACGCCCTGGTAGCTGGCTTCGGCCAG
>CALMMY010000345.1 GCA_937868695.1 uncultured Comamonadaceae bacterium | reverse complement strand
CCGACAATCTCTGCTCGCAGCGTGCGGAGGACGGCTCACCCCTTGTCCGGGCGCAAAGCGAAGCAGCGCCAGCCCGAACCCGACAGACCACGCGAAACAGCACCCCATCAGAGCGATCGAGGTGAGAAAAGAACCTACTCAGTAATAGCAAACTATTCAATACAAACGAGCGAAAAACCCCAAAAAAACATTATTTTTTATCGGCAGTGCTGGATTTTTCGGCAACGGTGTCTGCACCGGGTGCTGGGGCCAGGCGGGTAGGAGACCACCAACCGGTGCTGCGCCGTCGCAGCAGCCCCAGCGCCAGCACCGCGCCCAGCGCCGCACCGCTCAGGTGGGCCACCTGCACGATGGACATGTCAGCGGCATCGTGCCAGACCACGGGCCACAACCAGGCACGCTCAATCAACAACTTGACGACCAGTCCGGTCAGCAGCATCCAGCCCCAGCGGCGGGCCTTGGGGATGCACATTTCCCCCAGCACCAGATGCATGGCCAGCACAGCCACCGCCGCATGCACCAGACCCGACAGACCCACGTAATAACCCACCTGGGGCCACCACAGCAGCATGGGCGGCAGCAACGGCCAGGCCACCAGCCACGCCAGGCTGGCCCCGGCATGGGGCCGCATCAGCCAGGCAGCGGCTGCCAGTGCGCCAACGGCCAGCTGGTTGCCGATGAGATGCGGGGTATTGATGTGAACCCAGGCGGTGGTCCACAGCGTCCAGGGGCGGCTGAGCCAGGTGTCGGCACGCCAGGTGAGTTCCCAGGCCCAGGCATCACCGGCCCACCACACCAGCATGCTGGCCACGGCATGCAGCACACACAGACTCAGCCAGGCTTTGGAGTCCACGCCCGCACACTCCGCATGCGCTCAGACAGCCAGCACATGGTTCCAGACACGCAGGATGGCGGCGCTGTCGGCGGCCACGGTGTCGGGTTCCACCTGGGTGGGGGCTTCGTCCAGCCGCGCCCGGTGCTGAATCTGACGCAGTCGCCGGTAAGCCTGGGCGGCGGCGTGGCCCCAGTCCTCGGGCAGCAGGGCAGCGGCTTCGGCCCGCTCCAGCAGCGAGATGTTGCCCACGTTGGCCTGCAATTCTGGGTGGACGCTGGACTGCGACAGCACCAGATACTGCACCGCAAACTCGGCATCCACCATGCCGCCGGGGCTGTGTTTCACGTCAAATTGCCCGGCCCGCACAGGGTGGGCCTGGCGCACTTTCTGGCGCATGGCGGTGATTTCCTGAACCAGACCGGCCAGATCACGCGGCGCGGTGATGACGGACTGGCGCACCGCGTCGAACCTGGCGGCCAGCTCAGGCGTGCCCAGCACGAAGCGGGCGCGGGTGATGGCCTGGTGCTCCCAGGTCCAGGCGGTGTTGCTGCCCCGGCCCTGCTGGTAGCTGGCATAGGCCTCGAAGGTGGTGACCAGCAGGCCGGAATTGCCGTTGGGGCGCAGGGCGGTGTCGATTTCGTACAGGTCGCCCTCACCCGTGCGCACGGTGAGCCAGTTGATCATCTTGCGCACCAGCGTGGCGTAGATGGCCGAGGCATCGGGGTGGTCGTCGTCGTACACGAAGACGATGTCCAGGTCGCTGCCGTAGCCCAGCTCCTTGCCACCGAGCTTGCCGTAGGCAATGATGGCCATGCCGGGCTCGTCGCGGTGGCGGGTTTTCAGGCGCTGCCAGCACCAGCGCACGGTGACGCGCAGCACCGCATCGGCCAGGGCGCTGAGGTCGTCGGCCACCTGCTCCACGGTGAGCACGCCTTCCACGTCGCGGGCCAGGGTGCGGAACACCTCGGCATGGTGGGCACGGCGCAGCAGGTTGAGCAGGCCTTCCTCGTCGTCTTCGCCGGTCGATTGCAGGGCGGCGCGGCGCTCTTGCAGGTCGGCCTCGAACTGCGCGGCATCAAAGCGGTCTTGCAGCAGCTGGCGGCTGGCCAGCTCGTCGATCACGCCGGGGTGAGCCAGCAGGTAGCGGGCGGGCCATTTGGCCGCTCCCAGCAGGCGCAGCAGACGCTCATGCACCGAGGGGCGCTCTTGCAGCAGGGCCAGGTAGCTTTCGCGCCGCAGCAGGGTTTCCAGCCAGTCGGCCATGCGCAGGGCGGCTTGTTCGGTCACACGGCCCTCTTCCAGCCAGGCCCCGGTACGCTGGATCAGGCGCACCAGACGCATGCGGGCATCGTCGCGCAGGGCCAGCACGCGGGGGTGCTCGCGCCACTGGTTCACGCGCTCGGCAAAGGCCGGTGGCAGGCCGGTCAGCGCGCTGTCAAATTCTTCCTGTGTGTTGCGTTGCTTGCCCTGGCAGCCTTTGCCCCGGCACTCGCCAGCGGGCTTGCCCAGCAGGATGTCGAACTCCTGGGCCACGATTTCGCGGTGGGCATCGAGCGCATGCAAAAACGGGCACAGCCCGGCAAACCCCATCGTGCGGGCCAGCCACAGCAGGTCGTCGTCGCGGGTGGGCAGCAGGTGGGTCTGCTGGTCGTCCAGGTACTGGATGCGGTGCTCCACCTGGCGCAGAAAACGGTAGGCCGTGGCCAGTGCATCGGCGGTGGACTGGGGCATCAGGCCCGCGCGGGCCAGACGGGCCAGCGCATCCAGCGTGGGGCGCACCCGCAACTCGGGAAACTGGCCGCCGCGCACCACCTGCAACAGCTGCACGGTGAATTCAATTTCACGGATGCCGCCGCGCGACAGCTTGACATCGTTGGCCCGCTCGGGGTGGCCTGCGGCCCGCTTGGCCGCATGGTCGCGGATCTGCTGGTGCAACACCCGCAGGGACTCGAACACGTTGTAGTCCAGGTACTTGCGGAATACAAACGGCAGCACCACATTGCGCAAGGGCCGGGCCAGGCCCTGTGTGATGCTGGCCTGCGGGGCCACCACCCGGCTCTTGAGCCAGGCAAACCGCTCCCATTCACGGCCCTGCACCAGGAAATACTCTTCCAGCGCGCTCAGCGACACCGCCGCCGGGCCGGAGTTGCCGTTGGGCCGCAACGCCAGATCGACCCGGAACACGAAGCCGTGCTCGGTGGTCTCGCCCACCAGCTGATAGACGTGGCGCACCGCCTTGGCAAAGTATTCGTGGTTGCTGATGCGGCGGCGGCCCTGGGCGTTGCCAGCGGTCTCGCCGTCGTGGTCGTACACATAGATCAGGTCGATGTCGCTGGACACATTCAGCTCGCGCGCGCCCAGTTTGCCCATGCCGATGATCCACAGCTGGGCCACCGACGGTGGCTGGCCGGGCTGGGCAGGGGCCACCAGTGCGGGGCCGTGGGCCTCGTCCAGCGTGGCACGGGCCTGCTGGATGGCCTGATCCAGCGCCACCTCGGCCAGCTCGGTGACGGCGCGGGTCACCACCTCCAGCGACGCACCTTGCTCGCAGTCCAGCACCACCAGGCGCTCCATCACCAGCTGGCGCAGCACGCGCAGCGCAGCGCCCAGATCCAACCCTTTGCCGCGCAAAGCATCCAGGGCTTGCAGCATGGTGTCACGCACGGGTGCCCCGGCGGGCAGACAGGTCATCCAGTCGGCATAGCGGTGGCGCAGTCGCTGGCACATGCGCGAATAACCGGCATCGGCCCGCAAGCTCAAAGGGGCGGTGGACGGCTCGGAGCAGGGTGACTCTGACAGGGGGGTGACGAAGATGGCAGACATGGATTCGGGAATGGTGTCGGACAGGCGGCCAGGCGACGTGCGCTGGCCGTCATAATTTGAAGACAGATGAATTCACCGCTGTTGTTCCCCTCCCGGCCCTTGAAGTGGGCAGCTGCCTTCCTTCGAGTTTTGCTCTGGGCGGTGGCGACTGTCTGGCTGCTGTTTGCGCTGACATGGGGAACCATCAACTTGATCATTGTGCCGCGAATCGGCGATTTGCGGCCAACACTGGAGTCGCTGGCCACGCGGGCCATCGGGATTCCGGTGCGCATCGACCGCATCGAGGCCCGCAGCCAGGGGCTGATCCCGTCGTTCGAACTCAGTGGCGTGCGCCTGCTCGATGCCCAGGGCCACGATGCGCTGGTGCTGGGCCGGGTGCTGACAGCGGTGTCGGTGCCGTCGCTGTGGCGGCTGGGTTTTGAGCAAATCCACATTGACCGACCCACCCTGGATGTGCGCCGCCTGGCCGACGGGCGACTGCTGGTGGCGGGGCTGGATGTGCTGTCGGCCCCCGCCCAACCGGGCGAGACCAACCCGGCTGCCGACTGGCTGTTTGCACAGGCCGAGCTGGTGATCCGCTCCGGCCAGGTGCGCTGGCGCGATGACCAGCAGCCCGGTGCGCCCCCCCTCACGCTGCAAGATGTGGACGTGGTGGTGCGCAACCCCGGCCACCGCCACCTGATTCGACTGGATGCCACGGCGGGCACCGACCAGCCAGGGCGCATCAGCCTGCGGGCCGACATGCGCTCTCCATTCTGGTCTTTGCACCCTGGCAGCTTCACCCAGTGGAGCGGCACGGCCTATGCCGAGCTGCCGTCCACCCAACTGGCCCGCCTGGCCAGCCCCACCCATCTGGCCCGGCTGCTGGATCTGACCGTCACCACCGGCCAGGGAGCCATGCGAATGTGGGCCGATGTGCGCAACGGCCAGCTCCAGGGTGGCACAGCCGACCTGGCGCTGACCGGCGTGCAGGCCCGGTTTGCACGGGCCATGCAACCGCTGGAACTCAACCGCTTTCAGGGCCGGGTGACACTGCAACACCAGTCAGGCGGCTGGGAGCTGGGTACCGAGCAACTGACCCTTGAAACCCGCAGCGGCCTGCGCTGGCAACAGGGCCGCCTGCGCCTGCTCTACCAGCCGATGGCGGGCGACCAGCCTGTGCCGGGTGAGCTGCAAGCCAGCCAGATCAGCCTGGATGCCCTGCGCGAACTCGGTGCCGGTCTGCCCTTGCCCGCCGCCATGCAGGACGGGCTGGCCAAGCTGCGCCCGCAAGGCACCATCGACAACCTGCAACTGAACTGGACAGGCAACGAAACCGGCTGGAGCCGCTTCCACGCCAAGGGCAAAGCCCACGGGCTGGCCCTGGCCGCCGACACGGTGGCCCAGCCTGCGCGGAGCACGGCCAAACACGGCCCGCCCACGCCCCGCCGACCAGGCTTCAGCGGAGCGGCCATCGAGTTCGATCTGAACCAGCAGGGCGGACAGGCCAAAGTCAGCCTGTCCAAAGGACACGTGAGTTTTCCGGGGGTGTTCGAGGAGCCCGTCATTCCCATGGACAGACTGAGCGCCGACCTGACCTGGCAACTGGACGGCCCGGACATCCAGGCACGGTTTGGCAACGTGCGCCTGGCCAATGCCGATCTGCAAGGCCAGCTCAGCGGCAGCTGGCGCACCAGCGATCCGGCCAGCAGCCCATCGGGCTCGCGGTTTCCGGGCATCCTGAAACTCGACGGCAGCCTGAGCCGGGGCAAAGGTGAGCGGGTACACCGCTACCTGCCGCTGGTGATCGGTGCCGATGCCCGCAATTATGTGAAGGCGGCCATTCTGGCCGGGCAGGTCAGGGACGTGCGCTTCAAAGTAGAAGGCGACCTGTGGCAGATGCCGTTCAATGACCCTGCCGACGGCACCTTCCACGTTGCAGCCAAAGTCAGCCAGGTGGACTATGCCTATGTGCCGCCCGGCTTCATGCCCACGGGCTCCACACCCTGGCCTGCCTTGCGCCAGGCCGAAGGCGAACTGGTGTTCGACCGCGCCAGCATGGCCCTCACCATCAGCCGGGGCAGCCTGGCCGATGCCCCTGGCTTGCGGCTCACCCAGGCCAACGCCCGCATTGCCAGCCTGGCCCAGGGTGCGGTGGTGGAGGTGGAAGCCCAGCTCGAAGGCCCACTGGCCGATGCGCTGGCCGTGGTCAGGCGCAGCCCGCTGGCAGGCATGACCCAGCATGCACTCGACGAAGCCAAGGCCACTGGCCAAGCCGCCATCCGCTTTGGCCTGAACGTGCCCCTGGCCCACACCGACCAGACCAGTGTGAAGGGTCTGGTGACGCTGATGGGCAACGACATCCTGGTCACCCCGCAATCCCCCTGGCTGGGAAAAGCGCGGGGGCGGGTGGAGTTCAGCGACAAGGGATTTCAGATCAGCCAGGGCAGCGCCCGCCTGGCCGGTGGTGAATTGCAGTTTTCAGGCGGCATGCGCCAGCAAGACGGAGAGAACAGCCTGCAATTCACAGGCCAGGGCCAGGCCACGGCAGAAGGTTTGCGCCAGATGCCGGAGCTGCGCGAGCTGGCCCCGGTGCTGCACCGGGCCAGCGGAAGCACCAGCTACAGCGCACAGCTGCGCCTGCATCAGGGGCAGCCTGCGCTGAGCATCCAAACCAACCTGCAAGGGCTGGCGGTGGCCCTGCCCGCACCGCTGAACAAACCCGCCGAAGCCGCCTGGCCGCTGCGCGTTGACCAGACCTACCCCAGCGCAGACACCGAGGGGCTGAGCCTGTCTCTGGACGCACCCGGTGGCCCGCTGCTGGCGCTGAACCTGCAACGCCCGCTGGCGGCGGCCCAGGCACCCTTCAACCGGGGTGTGGTGCTGGTGGGGCAGGCGGCAGCCCAGGCACCCGCGCCACCCCTGCCCGCCCAGGGCATCACAGCCCGCGTGGCCTGGCCCACGCTGGATGCGGATGCCTGGGCAGGCGTGCTCAACCCACGCGACACACCCGCTGCCCACGCGCAGACCAGCCCGCCCGCCAGTACCAGCGCGGCGGCCACCGAGCGCATGCCCCTGCTGCCCCAGCGCCTGACGCTGGAAACCGGACAGCTCACGCTGAATCAGCGCACCTACCACGGTGTGGCCTTGAACCTGAACCGCCAGGACAACCGCTGGCAGGGCCAGGTTCAGGCACGGGAACTGGCTGGCCAGCTCCACTACACCCCCGCCACACCCGCCCAGGGGGCCCACCTGGTCGCCAGGCTGGCGAGGCTGACCCTGCAAACCGAGGGTGAAACGCCCCCCCACGCTCTCCCCCCAGGCACCGCAGCCACCAGC
Organism: uncultured Comamonadaceae bacterium; assembly: GCA_937868695.1. Taxonomy (GTDB): domain Bacteria; phylum Pseudomonadota; class Gammaproteobacteria; order Burkholderiales; family Burkholderiaceae_C; genus UBA2334. The sequence continues at coordinate 3,649 of CALMMY010000345.1, read as the reverse complement.
CCGGCACCCGATCACCTGCCCTCGCTCGACGTGGAGGTGCAGGCGCTGGAACTGGGCGGGCATGCCCTGGGCCGCCTGGAGCTGCAAGCCGTCAACCGCCGCACCGACACCGGCCTACTCGAATGGAGGCTGACCCAGCTCAACCTCAAAGTGCCCGAAGCCCAGCTCAGCGCCACCGGCAACTGGGTGCCATTGGGGGCCAGTGCCGGATCAGCCCAACCCAGCGCCACCCGGCGCACCGTGCTCAAGTTCAAACTCGATGTGCAGGACTCCGGCTTGCTGCTGGCCCGTTTCGGCATGCCCGGCGTGTTCAAGGGCGGCCAGGGGCAACTGGAAGGCACACTGGGCTGGCTGGGCTCGCCAGACAACATGGACATTCCCAGCATGGGCGGTGAACTCCGGTTGGACATGGCGGGCGGGCAATTCCTCAAGGCCGATCCGGGGCTGGCCAAGCTGCTGGGCGTGCTGAGCCTGCAATCGCTGCCGCGCCGACTGGCGCTGGATTTCCGCGACGTGTTCACCCAGGGCTTTGCCTTCGACTTTGTGCGCGGCGATGCCCGCATCCGCGACGGCATGGCCTTCACCAACAACCTGCAAATGAAAGGCCCCAACGCCGCTGTGCTGCTGGAGGGCCAGGCCGACATTGCCCGCGAAACCCAGGACATCCGCGCCGTGGTGGTGCCCGAAATCAATGCGGGCACCGCCTCGCTGATCGCCACGGCCATCAACCCGGCGGTGGGGCTGGGCAGTTTTCTGGCCCAGGCCATCCTGAGCCAGCCGCTGATTCAGGCCTCCACCCAGACATTCCGCATCCACGGCACCTGGAGCGACCCGCTGGTGGAAAAAGTCACGTCGCCCCCCCACACCGCCCCCCCTGCCCAACCGGCTTCGACCGTCCCCCGCTGAAAAGGAAACCCTCACCATGAAAATGGCTGCCCTGCAAATGGTCTCCGGCACCGACCTGAGCGCCAACCTGGCCACCGCCCGCCGCCTGCTGGAACAGGCCGCCCACCTGGGAGCCGAGCTGGCCGTGCTGCCCGAGTATTTCTGCCTGATGGGCCAGCGCGATGCCGACAAGCTGACCCTGGCCGAGCAGCCTGGCCACGGCCCCATCCAGGCCATGCTGGGCCAGGCCGCCCGCGAGCTGGGCCTGTGGGTGGTGGGCGGCACGCTGCCCATGGCCACGCCCGACCCGGCCCGCGTGGCCAACACCACGCTGGTGTTCAACCCGCAAGGCGAATGCGCCGCCCGCTACGACAAGATCCACCTGTTCCGCTTTGACAATGGCCGCGAGCGCTACGACGAGGCCGCCGTGCTGGTGCGCGGCCATGAGCCGGTCAGCTTCACGCTCACCCCGCGCGAAGGCAGCCCCATCCGGGTGGGCCTGAGCGTGTGCTACGACCTGCGCTTTCCCGAGCTGTACCGCCTGCTGGTGGCCGACCTGATTCTGGTGCCCGCCGCCTTCACCCACACCACCGGCCAGGCCCACTGGGAAGTGCTGCTGCGCGCCCGCGCCATCGAAAACCAGGCCTATGTGCTGGCCAGCGCCCAGGGCGGCGAGCACAGCAACGGGCGGCGCACCTGGGGCCACAGCCTGGCCATCGACCCCTGGGGCCAGGTACTGGCCTGCCAGGCCCACGGCGAGGGCGTGGTGCTGGCCACGCTCGACACCGCCCTGCTGCAACAGGTGCGCAGCAACCTGCCCGCCCTGCAACACCGGGTGTTTTGAACGTCAGAAACCTCAAAATGAACAGCCATCCACGCTTTTCTGCATTGGAAAAATGGCTTGTCTATTTTGAATTCGCATCCCCTTTGCGCGGCGCAGCCTCTGCGTCGGCATCGGTGTGGGCATCGGGGGGCAATTCGCCCTTGGGGCGGCCCGAGAACATCGTCCACCACACAATCAGCAACAGAATCAGCAGCGCACCCAGCGCTTCAAGCAACAACAGGGTCATGAGGTGAACCGTCTCCGTTTAAACCTGCCAGCAGCCACCCGCCAGGCGCTGGCCATTGTAGAAATGCCCGCCCGCCTGCTGACTGTGGCGGTATGCGCCCTGGTGGCGGCCTGCACATCGGCACCGCCCGTGCCGCCCACTGCCGAACTCCCGCAGCCCCCATCCGGTACCGCAGGCATGCCCGCCCCCGATGCGGCCACCCTGAGCGCCGAGCTGCAACAGGCGCTGGCCCAGGCCGATGCCCGGCCCTTGCCCGCAGCCCTGCAAAGGCCCCGCAGCCTGTGGGTGCCTGTGCGCTGGAGCAGCCTGCCCGGCCTGCACACCGACCCGCTGCACCAGGCCTGGAATGCCTGGGTGCGCAGCTGCGAACGCAACCAGCCCACCTGGCACAAGCTGTGCCGCGAGCTGCGCCCCCTGGCTCTGGCCAGCACCGAAGAGCAACTGCGCTGGATGGTGGCCAACCTGCAACCCTACCGCGTCAGCGCCCCCGACGGCAACCTGCCCGATGGCCTGCTGACCGGCTACTACGAACCCACCATGCCCGCCAGCCGGGTGCGCAGCGCCACCCACACCGTGCCGCTGTACGCCCCCCCGGCCCGGATGGAGCCGGGCAAGCCCTGGTACAGCCGCCGCGACATCGACACCCGCGCCGAAGCCCTGGCCGCGCTGCGCGGGCGCGAAATTGCCTGGCTGGCCGACCCGATTGATGCCCTCATCCTGCAAATACAGGGATCGGGGCGTTTGCTGGTCACCGAGGCGGATGGCAGCGAGCGCATGGTGCGCCTGGCCTTTGCCGCGCACAACGGCCACACCTACCAGAGCGTGGGCCGCTGGCTGCTGGATCGCCGCGCCATCACCGATGCGTCCTGGCCCGCCATCAAGGTGTGGGCGGCCAACAACCCGCACCTGCTCAACGACATGCTGTGGAGCAACCCGCGCACCGTGTTTTTCAGGGAAGAGGCGCTCAGCCCGCTGGAGGCGCAGTTTGGCCCGCGCGGGGCGCAAGGTGTGCCGCTCACGCCTGAACGCTCGATTGCCGTCGATCCGCAAAGCATTCCCTATGGCACGCCGGTGTGGCTGGCCACCGCAGGCCCCACCGCCAACCTGCAACGCCTGGTGCTGGCGCAGGACACGGGGGGGGCGATTGTGGGCGCGGTGCGGGCCGACTATTTCACCGGCTGGGGGCCACAGGCCGCCAGCCTGGCCGGGGGCCTGAAGCAGCCCCTGCAACTGTGGGTGTTGTGGCCCCGCCAAGCCACACCCTGACCCGGCGGCCAGCAATTTTCATTTTGACCAGGGGTGTTTTGCGGCTGAGGTGTCTCGGCTGACGTGTGTGGTGGCTTGTGCGGTTCTGTTGGCTTTGCAGTCGCTTTCTCTGCTTGCTTTTGTGGTGGTGTGCCTGCTTTATTGGTAGGCGTTGCAGTTGCTCGGCTGACGTGTTTGGTGGCGAGCCATGCCGTGCTGACGTGGCGTGCTGGGGAGGGTGGGGGCCTCATACTCCCTGCGCTCGCCAAATCGGCCCCCACCCTCCCCAGCCCACCCCGCCATCCCGGCACGGCTCGCTGCGCTGCGTGTGGGGTCGCAGACGAAAAATGCAGGGGTTGTGTGGCACCTCGTTACGTCATTTGCCCGCTTGTTTCTTTTGTCGCGTGACCCCGCATTCCGGTGCAGGCGCACACGGGATCGCACGGGCA
>CALMMY010000344.1 GCA_937868695.1 uncultured Comamonadaceae bacterium | reverse complement strand
CTGGAGTTCCACCACGGCAAGCACCACAACGCTTATGTGGTCAACCTGAACAACCTGCAAAAAGGCACCGAGTTTGAAAGCCTGACGCTGGAAGAAATCATCAAGAAGGCCAGCGGTGGCATTTACAACAATGCAGCCCAAATCTGGAACCACACCTTCTTCTGGAACTGCATGAAGCCCAACGGCGGCGGCGAACCCACTGGCGCACTGGCCGATGCCATCAACGCCAAATGGGGCAGTTACGCAGCCTTCAAGGAAGCCTTTGTCAAGAGCGCCGTCGGCAACTTCGGTTCCGGCTGGACTTGGCTGGTGAAAAAACCCGATGGCTCCGTCGATATCGTCAATACCGGTGCAGCTGGCACCCCCCTGACCACTGCCGACACCGCTTTGCTGACCGTGGATGTGTGGGAGCACGCCTATTACATCGACTACCGCAACATGCGTCCCAAGTTTGTTGAAACCTTCCTCGACAAACTGGTCAACTGGGACTTCGCTGCGAAGAATTTCGCCTGAACCCTTCTGACTGATTCACGCGCAAGGCTTTCACCAGCCGGGCGCGATTGCGCAATCTGATTGCAAGTAAAAAGCCACCCGAGAGGTGGCTTTTTACTTGCGGGAAAAAGGTTCGCCCAGCAACTTGAATCCAGGCTGAATCGCGCGTTTCCCGAACCAACCCTGGTTCATTTCCAGCACAAATCGCACCGGTTTGGCCGAGCAGTGACTTTGCTCGCTCAAGGGTTGCATGTCGGCCAGATTGACGATGGTGCCGTCATCGGCCACGAATGCGGCAGTGAGTGGGCTGGGCGTGTTTTTCATCCAGAAACATTGCACTGCGGGCTGTTCAAAAACAAACAGCATGCCTTCATGGGTGGGCATACCCAATCTCCACATCAGGCCCGTGGCCCGTTGTGCTGGAGTGCTGGCAACCTGGGCATCAATTTTGTGCATCCCGGCTTGCAAGACGGTGCGTGGCAGATCGGTTTGCGGTTGTCCGCCCAGTTCACGGGCCTGGGCTGGTTTCAGCCACATTGCGGCCAGTAGTAACCCGCACAGGCTCAGAGCGAGCAAAACCTTCGGTTGCAAGGCATTGGGGTGCAATGATGGAGCGTTGAAAGAGGTCATGTGACTATCGTAACTGCCCTCTGCGGGCCACCTTGGGCGGTGGCGGTGTTGTCCCTGTCGTGTTGACTGCGGTCAGGTGTTTTTGAGTCTAGAATTTTGAAGCACCAAACCCTGTCCTCACCGGAGACACATTGCCATGTACCAGCACATCCACATACCCTCAGAAGGTCAGAAAATCACCGTCAATGCGGACATGTCGCTGAACGTACCCGACCACCCCATCATTCCTTACATTGAAGGCGATGGAACAGGTATCGACATCACCCCCGTCATGATCAAAGTGGTCGATGCCGCCGTGGAAAAAGCCTATGGGGGGCAGAAAAAAATCCATTGGATGGAGGTGTATGCCGGAGAAAAATCCACCCAGGTCTACGGGCCTGATGTCTGGCTGCCTGAAGAAACCCTGCATGCCGTGCGCGATTTTGTGGTGTCCATCAAAGGCCCGCTGACCACGCCTGTGGGCGGTGGCATCCGGTCGCTCAACGTCGCCCTGCGGCAGGAGTTGGATTTGTATGTGTGTTTGCGCCCGGTGCAGTACTTCAAAGGTGTGCCCAGCCCGGTGAAAGAGCCCCACAAGACCAATATGGTCATCTTCCGTGAGAATTCCGAGGATATTTACGCTGGCATCGAGTTTGCAGCCGAGAGTGACAAGGCCAAGCGGTTGATCCAGATTTTGCAGGATGAGTTCGGGGTGAAAAAAATCCGTTTCCCCAACACATCGGGCATCGGTGTCAAGCCAGTTTCGCGTGAGGGTACCGAGCGGTTGGTGCGCAAAGCCATCCAATATGCGATTGACAACGACAAGCCCAGCGTGACCATCGTCCACAAAGGCAACATCATGAAGTTCACCGAAGGTGGCTTCCGGGATTGGGCCTATGGCTTGGCGACCAAAGAGTTTGCAGCCGAGCTGATCGACGATGGCCCCTGGATGAAGGTGAAAAATCCCAAAACTGGCAAAGACATCGTCATCAAAGACAGCATTGCCGATGCCTTCCTGCAGCAAATCCTGCTGCGCCCAGCCGAGTACAGCGTGATTGCCACGCTCAACCTGAATGGCGACTACATTTCCGATGCACTGGCCGCGCAAGTTGGTGGCATCGGCATCGCGCCCGGAGCCAACCTGTCTGACACGGTGGCCATGTTTGAAGCGACCCACGGTACCGCGCCCAAGTACGCCGGCAAGGATTACGTGAATCCCGGATCTGAAATTTTGTCTGCCGAGATGATGCTGCGCCACATGGGCTGGATTGCGGCGGCCAACCTGATCATTTCTTCAATGGAAAAAGCCATTGCCAGCAAGCAGGTGACCTACGACTTTGCCCGTCTCATGGACGGTGCGGAGCAAGTCAGTTGCTCAGGGTTCGGACAGGTGATGATCGACAACATGTGAAAACATGATCGCGGGCCACAGCGCCTGCTGTGAACCAGAGACCCCGGCTGCCATGTGTGGCGCGGGGTTTTTTATTGGCTTAATCCATGTCGAATCACGAAAATTTTCTCACCGATAGAATGCAACGCATGGCTACCCGAATTCCCAAAACCACACCTGTTCCAGACCGTTCCAATGGGTCGGACTCGGTCGTCCTGGAGCGGCGGCCCCTGCGTACCCGCCCACCTCAGATGCATCAGGTTGTGCTTCTCAATGATGACTTCACTCCGATGGAGTTTGTTGTGCTGATCTTGCAGGAGTTTTTCAACAAAGACCGCGAATCAGCCACCCAGATCATGCTGAAAATCCACCTGGAAGGCCGGGGTGTTTGTGGTGTTTTCCCAAAAGACATTGCTGCCACCAAGGTTGATCAGGTGCAGGGTGCGGCACGTGAAGCCGGGCATCCGCTCCAATGCATGCATGAACCGATTGAATAAGCGGCCTTCAACCCCATTTCTGTTTTCTCCGCACCGACTTTCAGTCTCCGCCAACCCCTCTCAATCCAGGAAAAGCTCATGATTGCCCAGGAACTCGAAGTCAGTTTGCACTTGGCCTTTGTAGAGGCTCGCCAGCAACGCCATGAATTCATCACGGTCGAGCACCTGCTGCTTGCCCTGCTGGACAACCCGAGCGCCGCCGAGGTGCTGCGGGCCTGTTCCGCCAACATTGACGATTTGCGCAAATCGCTGACCAATTTCATCAAGGAAAACACCCCCCAGGTGGCCGGTTCGGATGATGTGGACACCCAGCCCACTTTGGGGTTCCAGCGTGTCATTCAGCGCGCCATCATGCATGTGCAGTCCACAGGCAATGGCAAGAAAGAAGTCAATGGTGCCAATGTGCTGGTGGCCATTTTTGGCGAAAAAGACTCGCACGCTGTGTACTACCTGCACCAGCAGGGGGTGACGCGCCTGGATGTGGTCAATTTCATTGCCCACGGCATCCGCAAAACCGACACGCCCGAAGCCAGCAAGCCCGCTGAGAATCCACCGGAAGCGGAAGAGCAGTCAGAAAAGACCGAAAAAGCATCGCCACTGGAGCAGTTCACCCAGAACCTGAACCAGTTGGCCAAGGATGGAAAAATCGACCCCCTGATTGGCCGCGATCACGAAGTGGAGCGGGTGATCCAGATTCTGTGCCGCCGCCGCAAAAACAACCCCTTGCTGGTGGGCGAGGCCGGTGTAGGTAAAACCGCCATCGCTGAAGGCTTGGCCTGGCGCATCACGCAGGGCTCGGTGCCCGATGTTCTGGCGGAAGCCAACGTCTACGCGCTTGACATGGGTGCCCTGCTGGCGGGCACCAAGTACCGTGGAGATTTCGAGCAGCGTCTGAAGGGCGTGCTGAAGTCGCTGAAAGACAAACCCCATGCGGTGCTGTTCATTGATGAAATTCACACCTTGATCGGTGCCGGTGCGGCCTCGGGTGGCACGCTGGATGCCTCCAATCTGCTGAAGCCCGCACTGTCGAGTGGTCATCTCAAATGCATCGGGGCCACCACCTTCACTGAATACCGGGGTATTTTTGAAAAAGACGCTGCTTTGTCTCGTCGCTTCCAGAAGGTGGACGTGGTGGAACCCACTGTCGAGCAGACAGTGGACATTCTCAAGGGGCTCAAGTCCCGTTTTGAGGAGCACCACAACGTCAAATACGCACTGGCTGCCTTGCAGGCTGCGGCAGAACTGAGCGCCAAGTACATCAACGACCGCCACTTGCCCGACAAAGCCATCGATGTGATCGACGAAGCTGGTGCCGCTCAGCGCGTGCTTCCAGTTTCCAAACGCAAGAAAACCATCACCAAGACCGAGGTGGAGGAAATCGTGGCCAAGATCGCCCGCATTCCGCCCGCCAATGTGTCCAATGACGATCGGGGCAAGCTCAAAACCCTGGAGCGGGATCTCAAAAGCGTGGTGTTTGGTCAGGACAAGGCGCTTGAAGTGCTGGCTGCCAGCGTCAAGATGGCCCGCTCGGGCCTGGGCCGACCCGACAAGCCGATTGGTGCCTT
>CALMMY010000343.1 GCA_937868695.1 uncultured Comamonadaceae bacterium | reverse complement strand
GCAACTTCGTGTGGCCCACCGTGTTTGCCGACGTGGACAACCGCATGCGCATCGCGCAGGAAGAAATCTTCGGCCCCGTGGCCTGTCTGATCCCGTTCAAGGACGAGGCCGATGCCATTGCGAAAGCCAACGACATCCAGTACGGCCTGAGCAGCTATGTGTGGACCGAGAACATCGGCAAGGCCCATCGCGTGGCTGCCGCCGTGGAGGCGGGCATGTGCTTTGTCAACAGCCAGAACGTGCGCGACCTGCGCCAGCCCTTCGGTGGAACCAAGGCCAGCGGCACCGGGCGCGAAGGCGGCACCTGGAGTTACGAGGTGTTTCTGGAGCCCAAGAACGTGGCCGTGTCTCTGGGCAACCACCACATTCCGCACTGGGGCTGAGAGGCTGAGAGTCTTTCGTTCATGCCCGCTCACCACCCCAAAACGCACCCGCTCGGCGTTGCAAATGCGCGCCATAGCCCGAGCTATGGCTGTGCTTTGCGCCTTGATCGGGCGTGTTTTGGTGCGTTGCTCGGGCACGCCCGAAAAACTCCCAGCCTCTGACCCGACATCCGCAGCCACACCCGAACCCACACACAACCCGGAGACAAATCATGGGCAAACTCGCACTCGTCGCCAAAATCACCCACGTGCCCAGCATGTACCTCAGCGAGCTGGACGGCCCGCGCAAGGGTACACGCCAGGATGCCATCGACGGCCACAAGGAAATCAGCCGCCGCTGCCGCGAACTGGGGGTGGACACCATTGTGGTGTTCGACACCCACTGGCTGGTGAACGCCAACTACCACATCAACTGCGCCCCGCACTTCAAGGGCAACTACACCAGCAACGAGTTGCCACACTTCATTGCCAACATGCCGTTTGAGTGCCCCGGCAACCCCGAGCTGGGCAAGCTGCTGACCAAGGTGTGCGTGGAGCATGGCGTGGAAACCCTGGCCCACCACAACACCACACTCGACCCGGAGTACGGCACGCTGGTGCCCCTGCGTTACATGAATGCCGACCAGCATTTCAAGGCCATTTCGGTGTCGGCCATGTGTACCGTTCACTACCTGGATGACAGCGCCCGCCTGGGCTGGGCCATGCGCAAAGCGGTTGAAGAACATTACGACGGCACGGTGGCATTCCTGGCCAGCGGCAGTTTGAGCCACCGCTTTGCCCAGAACGGCCTGGCCCCTGAATTCGCGTTCAAGATCTGGAGCCCGTTTTTGGAGCAACTCGATGGCCGCGTGATCGAGATGTGGAAGGCGGGCCAGTGGAAAGACTTCTGCGGCATGCTGCCCGAGTACGCCAGCAAAGGCCACGGCGAAGGCTTCATGCACGACACCGCCATGATGCTGGGCGCACTGGGCTGGAGCGAATACGAGGGCCAGGCCGACATCGTCACGCCCTACTTCGGCGCGTCGGGCACGGGGCAGATCAACGCTGTGTTCCCGGTCACGCCGGTCACAGGCCGCGACATCCCCAAAGCTGTGGCATCGGGGGCTGCCGGGTACACCCCGGTGTCGGCCCGCCTCTGAATGTCTTGCGTGTACCCTGACACCGCCACCGCCATGCCCGATTCAACAGGCTGTGCAGCGTGCCCGATCAGGTATTACACTGAGTTCTTAGTAATACTTTGACAGGAGAAACGCCATGACACCAGCAGTGACGGTGAAGGGACAAGTGACTATCCCGAAGCTCATCCGCGAGTTTTTGCACATTGGCCCCGGCAGCCTGATTCGGTTTGAACCCCTGCCCGATGGCCGGGTGGCCATTGCCAGCGTCCATGCGCACACGGATAACCCCACAGATCCGGTCGATGCCCTGATTGGCTGCGCTTCCCGGCCCATCACCACCGACGAGGTGATGCGCCTGACCCGTGGCGACGATTGGAACCAGCCATGATCCTTGTGGACTCGAACATCTGGATCGACATCATGGCCGGGGCATCGGACTGGCGGGAATGGTCGGTGCAGCAACTCAAGCGGGCACGCACGCTGGATGGCCTGGCCATCAACCCGGTGATCTATGCCGAACTGTCGGCCACATTCGACAGCAAAGCGGCATTGGATGCGGCACTGGCCCCGCTGAAAGTCAAAAACACGCCCATCTCGGACGATGCAGCCTTTCTGGCAGGGCAAGCATTCTGGCAATACCGCCAACGCAAAGGCACCAAAGCCGGTGTGTTGCCCGATTTTTTCATCGGCGCGCACGCACAGGCCGAAGGCTGGACGCTGCTGACCCGCGACACCGCCCGCTACCACACCTACTTTCCCGGTGTGTCACTGATTTGCCCACCCTGAATCTCCATTCACCTCAGATTGAACCCTGACACCCCACCGCCATGCCCCACCTCGTCATCCTGTACACCCCCAACCTCGACCTGCCTGCCGATCAGGGCGGCACCGACATGACCGCGCTGTGCCGCGCCCTGGCCGACACCATGCTGGCGCAGCGCGACGAGGCGGCCAAACCCGTGTTCCCGCGCGGTGGCGTGCGGGTGCTGGCCTACCCGGCGGCGCACTTTGCCGTTTCGGATGGCGGCGCAGCGGGCCAGGCTGCCGGGTACAGCGGCGATGCGGGCAGCTACGCCTTTGTGTACCTGAACCTGCGCATGGGCCGGGGGCGCAGCGCCGCCGTGCATGCCAGTGTGGGTGCAGCACTCGAAACCTGTGCCAAAGCCCACTTCGCCACCCAGCTGGCCCAGCGCCCCATTGGTGTGACGCTGCAAATTGACGAAGGCCCCGAGGTGTTCGATGCCAAAAACAGCTCGCTCCACCCCCTGTTCACCCCACCCCAAACACACCAAGCCACCTGAACCATGCTCGACGACCAACTGATTGCCCGACTGGCGGCTGAACTGCAACAGTCCCAAACCACCCGCGTGCAGGTGGAGCATTTCTCCAAACGCTTTCCCCACATGACCATCGAGGACGGCTACCGCGTCAGCCGCGCCTGGGTGGCGCAGCAGGTGCAGGCGGGGGCCCAGGTGATTGGCCACAAGATCGGGCTGACCAGCCGCGCCATGCAAATCAGCAGCCAGATCGACGAGCCCGACTACGGCACCCTGCTGGACTTCATGCGTTTTGACTGCACACCGGGGCAGGTGCTGAGCATCCCCACCAGCCAGTTCATTGCCCCGCGTGTGGAGGTGGAGCTGGCCTTCATCCTCAAGGCCCCGCTGCAAGGCCCGAATGTGACGGTGGAGCAGGTGCTGGATGCCACCGAGTACATCACCCCGGCCATCGAAATCATCGACGCACGCATCGAGCAGTTCGACCGCCACACCAAGGCCCCGCGCAAGGTGTTTGACACCATCAGCGACAACGCGGCCAACGGCGGCATCGTGCTGGGCGGTCAGCGGGTGGCCCCGCGCAGCATCGACCGCGCCTGGTGCGGAGCCATCCTGCGCCAGAACGGCGCGGTGGAAGAAACCGGCCTGGCCGCCGGTGTGCAGGGCGACCCTGCCGTGGGCATTGCCTGGCTGGCCAACAAGCTGGCCCCCTGGGGCGAAAGCCTGCAACCCGGCCACACCGTGCTGGCGGGTTCGTTCACCCGACCCGTGGCGGCACGCGCGGGCGACCTGTTTGAAGCGGATTACGGCCCGCTGGGCAAACTGGCCTTCCGCTTCGTCTGAATGCGACCACGGCCCCACCCACGGCTCCCGCTTCACAGCCCCACTCACCACTGACCACAGGCCACCCGCATGACCGCAGCAGCTTCCAACGGATTTCCACCCATCACCCGAGTTGCCATCATCGGCATGGGGGCCATCGGCAGTGTGTTTGCCGCTTGGCTGGGCTCGCGCCTGCCCGCCGGGCAAATCAGACTGTCGGCACTGGCACGCGGCCAGACCCTGAGCGCCTTGCAGACCGAGGGCCTGCGCTGGACAGATGACGGAGGCACCGCGCACCACCTGCCCCTGCACGCCAGCGACAGCGCGGCAGCACTGGGGCCGCAAGACCTGGTGATCGTGGCCGTCAAAGGCCCGGCCATGCCCCAGGTGGCGCAGCAGATTCAGCCGCTGCTGGGCACCCACACGGTGGTGCTGGTGGCCATGAACGGCGTGCCGTGGTGGTTTTTCGACGGCCTGGGTGGCGAATGCGCCGGGCTGCCCCTGCGCACCGTGGACCCCGGTGGCCTCACGGCCCAGGCCCTGCCCACGGCCCGCGTGCTGGGCTGCGTGGTGCATGTCAGCGCATCGTCTGCGGCACCGGGCCGGTTGGGGCGCATCAAAAACAACCAGCTCATCATCGGCGAGCCTGCCGGTGGCGAGACCAGCCCGCACGCACAGGCAGCCGGGCACGGGGGCGATGGCACCCGTGTGCAGGCCGTGGCCGCGCTGCTGTCGCAGGCCGGTTTTGCCGTCACAGTGTCCGGGCGCATCCAACACGACATCTGGTTCAAGCTGTGGGGCAACATGACCATGAACCCGGTGTCGGCCCTCACCGGCGCACCGTGCGACCAGATTCTGGACGACCCGCTGGTGCGCGCCTATTGCAGCGCCGTGATGCGGGAAGCCCAGGCCATTGGCCAACGCATCGGCTGCGGCATTGACCAGACCCCGGACGACCGCCACGCCATCACCCGCAGCCTGGGCTCGTTCAAGACCTCCATGCTCCAGGACGTGGAAGCTGGCCGCCCCATCGAGCTGGATGCCCTGGTGGGCGCGGTGCGCGAAATCGGCCAGCACCTGGGCCTGGCCACCCCGCACATGGATGCGCTGCTGGGCCTGACCCGCCTGATGGCCCGCACCCGTGGCCTGTACCCGCCCGCCCATCCTGCCTCTGCCACTTGAACTGCACTCCACCCCCACACGGACTGAACATGCCTGCATTGCCACACCCCCTCAACACCTTCAAACAAGCCCTGCAAGAGGGCCAGCAGGTCATCGGCTGCTGGGTCGGCTTTGCCGATGCCAATGTGGCCGAAGCCCTGGCCGGTTGCGGCTTCGACTGGCTGCTGCTGGACGGCGAACACGCCCCCAACGACCCCCGCACCGTGCTCGACCAGTTGCGTGCCCTGGCTCCCTACCCCGTGCAGGCCGTGGTGCGCCCGGTGGTGGGCGATGTGGCCCTGGTCAAGCAATACCTGGATGTGGGCGCACAGACGCTGCTCATTCCCATGATTGACACGCCCGAGCACGCCGCGCAAATGGTCAGCGCCACCCGCTATGCCCCCGATGGCATCCGTGGCATGGGCGCGGCCCTGGCCCGCGCCTCGCGCTGGAACCAGATACCCGACTACGTTCACCACGCCAACGGCCAGATGTGCCTGCTGGTGCAGGCCGAAACCACGCTGGCCTTGCAAAACCTGGGCTCCATCGCTGCGGTGGACGGTGTGGACGGCGTGTTTTTTGGCCCGGCTGACCTGTCGGCCTCGATGGGATACCGGGGCCAGGCCAACCACCCCGAGGTGCAAAAAGCCATCCTCAATGGCATCGCCCAGGTGCGTGCGGCGGGCAAAGCCGCTGGCATTCTGATGGCCGACAAGGCCATGGCCCAGATGTACCTGGACGCGGGCGCACAGTTTGTGGCCGTGGGCGTGGACACCACGCTGCTGTTGCGTGCCGCCACCGATCTGGCCGCGCATTTCAAACACAAGGCGGCACCCCACGCAGCCCCCGGCACGGCGGCGCAGCCCGCCAGCTCGCCGTACTGATTCGCCGGGCCGCTTCCTCAATCACTGCGAAGCGGTCCTTTCCCCCTCACCAAAACACACCCATCAAAGACCATGCCACGCCTGCACGACCCCTCCCTGCTCAAAAATCTGGCACTGATTGACGGCCAGTGGTGCGCCGCCACCGACGGTGCCACCCTGCCCGTGCGCAACCCCGCCACGGGCGAACTCATCGGCTACATCCCCAACATCGGGGCCGCCCAAACCCAAACCGCCATCGATGCCGCCGACCGTGCGTTTGCCAGCTGGAAGCTGCGCACCGCCGAAGACCGCGCCACCTTGCTCAAACGCTGGCACGCGCTGATGGTGGCCAATGCCGATGACCTGGCCCTGCTGATGACCGCCGAACAAGGCAAACCCTTGGCCGAAGCCAAGGGTGAAATTGCCTACGCCGCTTCGTACATCGAGTGGTTTGCCGAAGAGGCCCGGCGCATTTACGGCGAGGTCATTCCCTCGCCCTGGCCCGACAAGCGCATCGTCGTCACGCGCGAGCCGGTGGGCGTGTGCGCCGCCATCACACCGTGGAATTTCCCTTCGGCCATGATCACCCGCAAGGTGGCACCGGCCCTGGCGGCGGGCTGCACCATCATCGTCAAACCGGCCACGCAAACGCCGCTGTCGGCCCTGGCCATGGCCGAGCTGGCGCAGCGGGCGGGCATTCCGGCGGGGGTGTTCAACGTCATCACCGGCGACGCTCGGCCCATCGGCGGCGTGCTGACCGCCAGCCCCACGGTGCGCAAACTCACCTTCACCGGATCGACCGAAGTGGGCCGGGTGCTGGCGGCCCAGTGTGCGCCCACGCTCAAGCGCATGTCGCTGGAGCTGGGCGGCAACGCGCCCTTCATCGTCTTCAACGATGCCGACCTGGACGCGGCGGTGGCGGGTGCAATGGCCTCCAAATACCGCAACACCGGCCAGACCTGCGTGTGCAGCAACCGCTTTCTGGTGCAGGACGGCGTGTACGACGCTTTTGCGGCCAAACTGGGCCAGGCGGTGGCAGCCCTGAAAGTGGGCAACGGGCTGGACGCGGGCGTGACCCAAGGCCCGCTGATCGACGCACCGGCCCTGGCCAAAGTGCAGGAACTGGTGGCCGATGCCGTTGCCAAAGGGGCCACGGTGGTGGCAGGCGGCAAACCGCATGCCCTGGGTGGCACGTTTTACGAGCCCACCGTGCTGACCAACGTGACACCGGCCATGCGCGTGGCCCAGGAAGAAATTTTCGGACCCGTGTCGCCGCTGTTCCGCTTTCACACCGAGCAGGAGGCCGTGCAAATGGCCAACGACACCGAGTTCGGCCTGGCGGCGTATTTCTATTCGCAGGACATCGGTCGCGCCTGGCGCGTGAGCGCCGCGCTGGAGTACGGCATGGTGGGCGTGAACTCGGGTGTCATTTCCACCGCCGTGGCTCCGTTCGGCGG
>CALMMY010000342.1 GCA_937868695.1 uncultured Comamonadaceae bacterium | reverse complement strand
TGCCATGAACGCACCCACCACCTCCGCCCAGCTCGCCGCCGCCGACGCACATCCCCACACCAATGCCGCCTGGCATGCCCGTCGCCTGGCGGCCACGCCGCGCGGAGTGGGGGTGATGGGGGACTTCTTCATTGACCGGGCGAAAAATGCCGAGTTCTGGGACATCGAGGGCCGCCGCTTCATTGACTTTGCCGGGGGCATTGCGGTGCTCAACACCGGGCATGTGCATCCCAAGGTGCAGGCCGCTATCGCCGCGCAGTTGCAGCGCTTCACGCACAGCTGCTACCAGGTGGTGCCGTATGCCGAGTACGTGACGCTGGCCGAGCGCATCAATGCCATCGTTCCCATCAGCGGCCCGGCCAAGACGGCGTTCTTTTCTACCGGGGCCGAGGCGGTGGAAAACGCCATCAAGATCGCCCGCCACGCCACCGGGCGCGGGGGGGTGATTGCGTTTGGCGCGGCCTTCCACGGGCGCAGCCTGTTTGCCGTGGGCCTGACCGGCAAGGTGCAGCCCTACAAGGCGGGCTTTGGCCCGTTTGCGCCCGAGGTGTACCACGTACCCTTTCCGTGCCACTGCGCCTCGCTGGACGACACCAAAAAGGCCATCGAGCAGCTGTTCAAGTGCGACATCGAGCCCACCCGCGTGGCCGCCATCATTTTTGAGCCGGTGCAGGGCGAGGGCGGGTTCAACCCCATCCAGGCCGAGGCCGCGCAGTGGTTGCGCCAGCTGTGCGACCAGCACGGCATCGTGCTGATTGCCGACGAGGTGCAGACCGGCTTTGCCCGCACCGGCAAGATGTTTGCGTGCGAGCATCTGGGCATCCAGCCCGACCTGATCACCATGGCCAAGAGCATGGCGGGCGGCACCACGTTGTCGGCTGTGTCGGGCAAGCTGGCCATCATGGATTCGCCCAACCCCGGTGGCCTGGGCGGTACCTACGCGGGCAACCCGCTGGCCGTGGCTGCCGCGCACGCGGTGCTGGATGTGATGGCCGAAGAAAAGCTGTGCGAACGTGCCGCCGTGCTGGGCGAGCGCCTGACCACGCGCCTGAACCAGTGGGCAGGCACCCGCCCCGCCATGACCGACGTGCGCGGCCTGGGCGCGATGGTGGCCTGCGAGTTTGCCGACCCCGCCACCGGTGCCCCCGATGCCGACAAAACCAAGCGCGTGCAGACCGCCGCCCTGAAGGCCGGGCTGCTGCTGCTGACCTGCGGCGTGTACGGCAACGTGATCCGCTTCCTGTTCCCGCTGACCATTGAGGACGCGGTGTTTGAAGAGGCCATGGGCATTCTGGAAGCCGCGCTCGATGCCTGATCTTCAAGAACCATTGCAACAACAGATGGCCGCCCTGCGCAGCCAGGGCATCCATTCGGTGCTTACCCAGTTCACCGACCTGCACGGCGTGGCCAAGGGCAAGCTGGTGCCGCTGGCGCACCTGCCCGACCTGGTGGCCACGGGCGCGGGCTTTGCCGGCCCCAGCATCTGGGGCACGGGCCTGCCGCGCATGGGTGCGCGCAGCGAGTACTACGGGCGCGTGGTGCCGCACAGTTTGCAGGCCCTGCCGTTCATGCCCGGCGTGGCGCATGCGGTGTGCGATGGCTTTGCCGGCGGGGAACCGCTGGACACCTGCTCGCGCCAGGTGCTCAAGCGCCAGGTGGCGCGGCTGGCCGAGCGCGGCCTGACGCTGTGGGTGGGCATCGAGCCGGAGTTCTTTTTGCTGAAAAAAGCGGCAGATGGCGGCTGGCAGGTGGGCGATGCCCACGACACCCTGGCCAAACCCAGCTACGACCTGAAAAGCATGCACCGCAACCAGGCGCTGCTGGAAGACTTCAGGGCCACGCTCACGCAGCTCGGGTTTGCCTTGCAGCAGATCGACCATGAAGACGCGACGGGCCAGTACGAAATCAACTACCGGCACGACGACGCGTTGGCCGCAGCCGACCGCTACCAGCTGTTCAAGCTGGCTGCGCACGCGGTGGCCGAACGCCACGGGCTGGTGTTCTCGTGCATGCCCAAGCCGCTGGCGGGTGCGCCGGGCAGCGGGCTGCATTTCCACCTCAGCCTGACCGACGCGCAGGGCAGGGCGGTGATGGCCGCGCCCACCACGGCAGGCAGCACCGCACAGCCCGGCGGGCAGGGAAGCGGTGTGCCGGGTGCCGATGCCAGCGCAGCGGCCACTGCTGCCGCGCTGGGCCTGAGTGCCGATGGGCTGCGTTTTGCCGCCGGGCTGCTGCACCATGCCGACGCGCTGGCCGCCCTGTGCGCCCCCACGGTCAACAGCTACAAGCGGCTGGCCGCCAGCCACAGCGCCAGCGGCACCACCTGGTCGCCCGTCTGGAAAACCCTGGGCGACAACAACCGTACCTGCCTGGTGCGCAGCGTGGCCGGGCGGCTGGAGTGGCGCATGCCCGACCCCAGCTGCAACATCTACGCCGCGCTGGCCGCCACGCTGGCGGCCGGGCTGGACGGCATGGACCACCCCGAGCGCCCGCAGCCCACCGCCTGCGACGAAGACCTGTACCAGCGCCTGGCCGCAGGCTTGCCCATGCCGCCCGCCCTGCCGCGCGACCTGCATGCCGCGCTGGATGCGCTGGAGGCCGATGCCGCACTGCGCGAGGCCGTGGGCGATGCCTTCTGCCAGCAGTTTCTGGCCCTCAAGCGCGACGAGTGGACGGCCTACGCCCAGCACGTCAGCGCCTGGGAGCTGGCGCGGTATGCCGATGCGTTCTAGGTGTC
>CALMMY010000341.1 GCA_937868695.1 uncultured Comamonadaceae bacterium | reverse complement strand
CCAGTGGCCCCACTTTGAATCCGGCTCCCCGCATCGCCACAGGCACCACGCTGCTGCGCACAATGGAATGGATGTAGCCCTGCACAAACACTTGGGCCAGCACATCCACCAGCCCCAACTCATAAAACGCCGCCATGCCACGGATGTAGCTGGCCTTGTCCATGTCGGCAAATGAAATGGGCGCATACCCCTGGGACACCAGCAAGGCGTTGGCCGCCAGTCGGGAGGTGCGCTTGTTGCCATTGGCAAACGCCTGGAGATACGGCAGGCGCAACATCAGGTACACCGCTGCCTGCACCGGATGCAGGGCATTGGCCTGTTCGATGATGCGGCCCAGCGACTTGGCGATGAACCCCGTGCCCGGCCTGAACGGCGGCAGGTAGGCACTGCCGCCCAGGTTCACATCCTCATACTCGCGCGGCCTGCCACGCTGGTGCTCAGGCAAAAAGTGATCGGATTCGGCCACTTCTTCCAGCCCGTGATCGGAAGTCAGCAAGGCATGCCACTGGCACACGTTGTCCAGCGTCAAGGAGGAGTCGGCCCACAAAGCCTGCGCGGCCTGGCGGTGGTTGAGCGCCAGCACCGCATCCGCAGTGGGCTTGTCGGGGTGGCGCTGGCCATACAGCAGCAGCGCCTCGGTATCCAGCATGGAATAGGTGCTGCCCTCCAGCACCGATGAGCCCCAGGACAGATCGACCACAAAACTGGCCAGAAATTGGGCATCCAGCCTGGGCACCAGCGCCTGGATGGAGGTCAACCGCTGCGCCTGTTCCAGCGACAGACCGGGCTCCGACCCCAGCAGCGATTCGTCAAAACGGGCCACCGGGCGGCTTTGCCAGTGCAGGCTGAAATACGCATCCACCTGCGCACGGCTCAACGGCGAAGCCGCCAGATAGCGCGTGGCCCGCCCTGCCCCCAGCACACGCAGGCTGCCCTGAGACACCAGCAGCGCCAGGCGGCGGTTGAGGGTGGATCGGCTGGCATCGGCCAGCTGCACCAGCAAACCCTCGGGGGTCATGCCCACGGCACCCGCCGCCTGCACGAGCGAAAGAATGCGCTCAGACAAGGGTTGAGCCAGCGATGGTGGCTGGGGCTTCGGCAGTGAGTGAGGTTGCGAATTTGGCAATGCGTCAGGCGAAGGGTGGGACATCTGACAAGTTTGTTTTTTGATAACCCGTTGATTATCAATTTAAATACGAAATCCTGTCACGCCATTCATGCATGTGGAAATGCATGCCATGCCGTGTCAGCCCCTGCTACGCAGCAGCCACGCACTCAGCGCATCGGCATCGTTGGTGGTG
>CALMMY010000340.1 GCA_937868695.1 uncultured Comamonadaceae bacterium | reverse complement strand
AGCTGATGGCCATCGTGCGCCAGACGCAGCAGACGGTGTTCATGATCACCCACGACGTGGACGAGGCCATCCTGCTGTCCGACCGCATTTTGCTGATGACCAACGGCACCGACGCAGACAGTGGCTACAAGCCCGGTGGCATGGCCGAGGTGGTGGTCAACCCGCTGCCACGCAGCCGCACCCGCGCCGACCTGCACCACCTGCCGGGCTACTACGACCTGCGCAACCACATCGTCGATTTTCTGGTGAGCCGCGCCAAGGCGCACTGAGCGCCGCTGCCGGTTGCCCCGCTTCACCGATTGCCCTTTTTTCTGTTGTTGTTCCCCTGTCCATCCACCTTCCATCACGACGGAGTTTTGCTATGAACCGCCTCGAAGTCACCGAAAAAATCATCAGCACCAAAGTTGCCCAGGGCATCAAGTGGTCTGACGTGGCCACGAAAGTGGGCCAGTCCAAAGAATGGACCACCGCGCTGTGTCTGGGCCAGATGACCGCCTCCGCCGCCGAAGCCAAGGTGCTGGGCGACATCTTCGGCCTGACCGACGAAGAACAGAAATGGCTGCAAGTGGTGCCCTACAAAGGCTCGCTGCCCACGGCGGTGCCCACCGATCCGCTGATCTACCGCTGGTACGAAATCGTCAACGTGTACGGCACCACCATCAAGGAGCTGATTCACGAAGAGTTCGGCGACGGCATCATGAGCGCCATCGACTTCAGCATGGACATCGTGCGCCAGCCCGACCCCAAGGGCGACCGCGTGAACGTGGTGCTGTCGGGCAAGTTCCTGCCCTACAAGCAGTACTGACAGCCGCACCGGCGGCCCCGCGCTGCCCGCACCGGCTGCACAGCCCACACCCACACCCACACCCGACACCGCATCCGCATCCCTATTCGCATCCGCATCCGCCAGGAGAATGACTTTGTCCGTGCCCGAATCCACCGACCTGTATGACGCAGACCGCCCGCTCAGGCTGGGGTGCCACTGTGGTGCCGTGGGGCATGTGCCCCAGGACTGCCCGGCCACACAAACCGTGACCACGTCGCCCACGCAGCAGTTCAGCCTGTCGGGTGAGCTGGAGGCACGCCAGAGCCGCATGGTGGAGGCCACGCTGGTCAAGGCACTGTTTCCGCAGGACAGCGTGCGGCGGCGGTTTCTGCGGGCGGTGGGGGCGGGCACAGCGCGTGCCGCCATCGCCTCGGTGCTGCCAGCCGGGGCATTGATGAGCTTGCAGGAAGCGATGGCGCAGGATCGCCCGGCAGCTGCGGGCACGCCGGAGAAAAAAGACCTCAAGCTGGGCTTCATTGCCATCACCTGCGCCACCCCGCTCATCATGGCCGACCCGCTGGGCCTGTACAAACAGCAGGGGCTGAACGTGCAGCTTGTGAAGACGGCGGGCTGGGGGGCCATCCGCGACGGCATGCTGAACCGCCAGCTCGATGCCACCCACTTCCTGTCGCCCATGCCGCTGGCCATGTCGCTGGGCCTGGGTTCTCCGGCAGCGGGCATGCATGTGGCCTCCATCCAGAACACCAACGGCCAGGCCATCACGCTCAGCCTGAAGCACAAGGACAACCGCGACCCCAAAAAATGGAAGGGCATGAAGCTGGGCATCCCTTTCGAGTTCTCCATCCACAACCTGCTGCTGCGCTACTACCTGGCCGAGCACGGTCTCAACCCCGATACCGATGTGCAGCTGAAGGTGGTGCCGCCGCCCAAAATGGTGGCCGAGCTGAAAGAGGGCAACATCGACGGTTTTCTGGGGCCGGAGCCCTTCAACCAGCGTGCCGTGTTTGACGGCGTGGGCTTCATCCATGTGCTGACCAAGGAGCTGTGGGACGGCCACCCGTGCTGCGCCTTCGGCACCAGCACCGAGTTCATCCAGCAAAACCCCCACACCTTTGCCGCGCTGTACCGGGCCATCATCAGCTCATCGCTGCTGGCCAGCCAGCCCGGTGCGCGTGATCAGGTGGTCAAGGCCATTGCCCCGGCGGCCTACCTGAACCAGCCCGAGGAGCTGCTGACGCAGATCATGACGGGCAAGTTCACCGATGGTCTGGGCAACAACCGCAGCGTGCCCGACCGGGTGCTGTTCGACCCCGTGCCGTGGCAGAGCATGGCCGTGTGGATGCTGACCCAGCTCAAGCGCTGGGGCTACATCAAGGGCGAAGTGAACTACGCCCAGCTGGCCGAAAAGGTGTTTCTGCTGACCGATGCCAAAAGGCAGATGGCCCAGGCGGGCTGGCGGGCTCCCGATGGTTCTTACCGCACGCACCGCATCATGGGCAAGGCATTCGATGCCACCAAGCCGGACGACTACCTGAAGAGCTTTGCCATCCGCAGCCAGGGCTGACGGTTGCGGTTACCCCTGTCTGCGGATTAGCGCAAACTTGTACAGCCAGCGGCGCTTGGCAAGCTGCACCGTAACGTGCTCATCCAAGATTTCCTGTACGCCCAGAGCAAAGGAATCGCCCACATAGTCCACTGTCGGCCAGCAGGCTTTTGGTTTGTTTCAGGTTGATCTTGTAGCGGCGTATCGCCTGCAAGGCCTTGAGATTGGTCACCTCGGCTGTGGTCAGTGCGGTCGCATGTGGACGCCCTTGTGTGCCCACCGCGATGTGGCGCTTGATGTCCGAGGTGAAGCGAGTTTTGGGTTCGGTCAGTTCAACTGGCGCATGGCAGCAGCAGGGTGCCTTCCGTGTGCTGTAGAGCTAGAGTTGACGTTACTCATCTGACCCTCGCATATATAAATGAACTACCTCAAGCAGTCCAAGCTGCTAAGCGATCTACAACAAATTTTTCCGTATAAGCTACCAGCAGGCGTAAAAACGGA
>CALMMY010000339.1 GCA_937868695.1 uncultured Comamonadaceae bacterium | reverse complement strand
CCGCCAGCAGGCGGTGGACGAGGCCATCACCTCGCGCATGTCGGCCCGCGCCTTCACGGCCCAGCCCGTGCCGCGCGAGGTGCTGCAATCCATCCTGGAGGTGGCCAGCCGCGCTCCGTCGGGCACCAACACCCAGCCCTGGAAGGTGTATGTGCTGCAAGGTGCCAGCCGCGACACCCTGGTGGACAAAGTCTGCACTATCCACGATGCCATGCGCACCGACCCCGGTCTGGCCGCCCAGCACCGCGAGGAATACGACTACTACCCCGAAAAGTGGGTCAGCCCCTACATCGACCGCCGCCGCGAAAACGGCTGGAGCCTGTACGGCCTGCTGGGCATCGGCAAGGCCGACAAAGACCGCATGCACCACCAGCAGCAACGCAATTTCCGCTTTTTCGATGCACCCGTGGGCCTGATGTTCACCGTGGACAAGGTGATGGGCCGGGGCTCGCTGGTGGACTACGGCATGTTTTTGCAGAACATCATGGTCGCCGCCCGTGCCCGTGGCCTGCACTCCTGCCCGCAGGCGGCGTGGAACGGTTTTTCCGGCATCATCCTGCCCCACATCGGCGCAGGCCCAAATGAGATGCTGGTCTGCGGCATGTCGCTGGGCTATGCCGATGAGGCCGACAAGGTCAACACCCTGCACACCCCGCGTGTGCCCGCAGCTGAATTCACCACCTGGCTGGATTGAGCTGCATTTTTTTACCCGAACCACTCCAAAGAGGAAACCCCATGATCACCACCCCTTCCGGCCTCCAGTACGAAGACACCGTTGTCGGCACCGGCGCTGTGGCCAAAGCCGGCCAGAAAGTCAAAGTGCATTACACCGGCTGGCTCTACAACAACGGCCAGGCCGGTGCCAAGTTCGACTCCAGCAAAGACCGTGGCCAGCCCTTCGTGTTCCCGCTGGCCGCCGGTCACGTCATCCAGGGCTGGGACGAAGGCGTGCAGGGCATGGCCGTGGGGGGCACCCGCCGCCTGGTCATTCCGGCCGCACTGGGCTACGGCGCACGCGGCGCGGGCGGCGTGATTCCGCCCAACGCCACCCTGCTGTTCGAAGTCGAACTGCTGGGCGTGTGAGCCTGACAGTCCACGCGACCATCCCCGCCACAGCCATGCCCGACTCAGTCCACACCATGACCGGCACCGCTCCCTGCACCTCTGGCCGCCCATCCGTGCTGGTGGCGCGGCGCGTGTTCCCCCAGACGCTGGAGCGGCTGCGCCAGCATTTCGAGGTGGAAGCCAACACCACCGACGAGGTGTGGTCGCCAGCCGAGCTGGCGCGGCGGCTGCAAGGCAAGGACGGCGTGCTGACCACAGGCAGCGAGCGCATCAGCGCCGAGCTGCTGGCGGCCTGTCCGCAGCTGTCCATCGTGGCCAACATGGCCGTGGGCTTCAACAATTTCGACGTGCCTGCCCTCACCGCACACCGCGTGCTGGGCACCAACACCCCCGACGTGCTGACCGAAACCACTGCCGACTTCGGCTTTGCCCTGCTGCTGGCCACCGCCCGCCGCATGGCCGAGAGCGAGCGCTTTCTGCGCGCCGGGCTCTGGAACCGCTGGAGCGTGGACATGTTTGCCGGCACCGAGGTGCATGGCAGCACGCTGGGCATCCTGGGCATGGGCCGCATCGGCCAGGGCATTGCCCGCCGGGGCCACCACGGCTTTGGCATGCGCGTCATCTACCACAACCGCAGCCGCCTCGATGCCGCCACCGAGGCCGCCTGCGGTGCCACCCTGGTCAGCAAGACCGAGCTGCTGGAGCAGGCCGACCATCTGGTGCTGGTGCTGCCCTACACCGCGCAGAACCACCACGCCATCGGCGGGGCCGAGCTGTCGCTCATGAAGCCCACCGCCACCCTCATCAACATCGCACGCGGCGGCATCGTGGACGATGCGGCGCTGGCCCAGGCCCTCCAGGCAGGCCGCATTGCCGCCGCCGGGCTGGACGTGTTCGAGGGCGAGCCCCGTGTCCACCCCGATCTGCTGAGCGTGCCCAATGTCGTGCTCACCCCCCACATTGCCAGCGCCACCCTGGCCACCCGCCAGGCCATGGCCAACCTGGCCGCCGACAACCTGATTGCCTGGCTGACCGAGGGCAGGGCGCTCACCCCCGTCAACCCCGAGGTGCTGCCCCTGGTGGTGCCGCCTGCCGCGTTGTCCGCTGCCACCGCAGCCGCTTCCCGGCCTGCTGCGCTACCCCCGCTCCCGCCTTCCCATGCCGGCTGACGGCCTGCTCTGGGCCACGCTGGTCTGTTCGGCCCTGGCCTTGCTGGCGGGCGTGCTGGCCTGGCTGCGCCCGGCGCAAGGCCCGTCGCAGCAAGACTGGCAGGCTTGGCTGGCCGCCAGCCAGCTACAGGCCCAGCAACAACAGCAACTTGCAAGGCAGCTGGCCGAGCGCCTGGACAAGCTGGAGCGCAACCTGCGCCAGGATGTGCAGGACGGCGCACGCGGCGGGCGGCAGGAAGTCATGCAGACCCTGGCCGTGTTCGGCGAAACCCTGTCGCGCCAGGCCGCCGAAGCCACCCGCACCCAGAACGCCCAGATGGATGCCTTTGCCCGCCAGTTGCTGCAACTGCGCGGCTCGCTGGGCGACACCCTGGCCCAGCAGTTGCAGGCCCTGAGCGAAGCCAACGCCCGCAGGCTGGCCGAAGTGCGGGCCACCCTCGAAACCCAGCTGGCCCAATTGCAGGCCAGCAACGCCACCAAGCTCGACGAAATGCGGGCCACCGTGGACGAAAAGCTGCACAACACCCTCGAAACCCGGCTGGGCCAGAGCTTCAAACAGGTGGCCGACCGGCTGGATCAGGTTCACAAAGGGCTGGGCGAGATGCAGACCCTGGCCCAGGGCGTGGGCGACTTGAAGCACCTGCTCACCAACGTCAAAACCCGTGGCATGTTCGGCGAGGCCCAGCTGGCCGCCCTGCTGGAACAGGTGCTGGCCCCCGACCAGTACGCCACCCAGGTGGTCACCCGCCCCGGCAGCAAGCAGATGGTGGACTTTGCCATCCGCCTGCCGGGCCGGGGCGACGACGGCAGCCCCTGCTGGCTGCCCATCGACGCGAAGTTTCCCAACGAGGATTACGAGCGCCTGCTCGATGCCCAGTTGCGTGCCGATGCGCTGGCCGCCGATGCCGCAGGCAAGGCGCTGGAAGCCCGCATCCGGCTGGAGGCCAGAAGCATGGCCGACAAATACCTGGAGCCACCCCACACCACCGATTTCGCCATCCTGTTCCTGCCCTCCGAGGGGCTGTACGCCGAAGTGCTGCGCCGCCCCGGCCTGATGGAGGCTTTGCAGCGCGAGCTGCGCGTGACGCTGGCCGGCCCCACCACGCTGATGGCCATGCTCAACTCATTGCAGATGGGCTTCAGGACGCTGGCGCTGGAGAAGCGCAGCAGCGAGGTGTGGCAGGTGCTGGGTGCGGTGAAGACCGAGTTCACCAAGTTCGGTGATGTGCTGTCCAAGGTCAAGACCCAGACCCAGACCGTGCTCAACACCCTGGACAGCGCCGAAACCCGCAGCCGCGCGATGGGCCGCGCCCTCAAGTCGGTGCAGGCCTTGCCCGCCGACCAGGCCGCCGCACTGCTGCCGCCGCTGGACACGCCGGAAAGCTGAATGGCTGGCAGCCTGCAGCTTTCCGCCTGCCCGCCTGTCTGTTTGATTCAAATATGTAGCAAAAAACAATAGCTGCCTGCGCTTTTGATGAAAGCGGATATCCTGTTTATGATGGTTGAAAATAGCCTGAAAAACCAGAAAAACACCCCGCAAGGGCCTTTCCGGGGCCGCCTGGGGCCAGGTCAGAGCCCTCAAACAGCTGAATTTCAGGTTTTTCAGCCATTTTTTGATGTTGAAAATGGTTTTATGTGCTTATATCAAATGCACAAGCAGCTATTGTTTTTTGCTATGTATTTTCGGCATCCAAATCCCCGCAGGCGGCATCGGGTGGTAGAGGTGAGACTCTGAGCTTTCCTGCTTCACCCCTTCCATCCTCCAGACGATGATGACCATGACTTCTTCTGCAAATTCCCAAACCCTGGTGCTCGGCGGCTGCTCCAGGTACCTGGAGGCATCTTTATTGAAAAATCACTTATAAATCAATTGGATAGATTTTTGCGAAAATCTTTCGCCAAATTTATGGCCTGCCGACATGTTTTATTCGAGCTAAACGAATCAGTTGACTAAAGGTCGGGAATTGAGTAGAGTCAATCCCCCTCTTTTTAAGGACAACCTGTGAAAACTCTACAAAATTTGGAAGCCAAGGCAGAGTCTGCTGTGCACTCAGCAGCGGTGTCTTTCAATGCCGCACGCGATGCCTACGTACTGCTTGAGGCAGAGCGTAAAGGTACCGATTCTCCGCTATTGCAGGAGGCGGCACGCCAGTACCAAGAAAAGCATGGCTGCACTGGCACTCAGGCATTTGTGCAAATCGGTAAGCGCGCCGAGTACCTGAAGGAGCTCGCTACTGGTGAGTCGACCTTCCTGAGCGCAAAGCAAGCGTTAGATGCCAATTCCAACCAAAGCCTGAAGCCAGCATAATCTCCAATGAAGATACAAGAAAAAAAGCCAGTCACTTGACTGGCTTTTTTATTGCACACCCTGGCTGGGCCCCACCACGCATGATGGCCATGCTCAACTCATTGCAGATGGGCTTCAGGACGCTGGCGCTGGAGAAGCGCAGCAGCGAGGTGTGGCAGGTGCTGGGTGCGGTGAAGACCGAGTTCACCAAGTTCGGTGATGTGCTGTCCAAGGTCAAGACCCAGACCCAGACCGTGCTCAACACCCTGGACAGCGCCGAAACCCGCAGCCGCGCGATGGGCCGCGCCCTCAAGTCGGTGCAGGCCCTGCCCGCCGACCAGGCGGCAGCCGTGTTGCCGCTCGATGTGCGTGATTCCACCCACACATGATGTGGGTCACCGTGCTGCTTCTCGGCTGGTGTGTTTGTTGGTGAGCCGTTTCTTGCCTGGCATGTGTGGTTGCGAACTGCTTCTCGGCTGGCGTTTGTGGTGGCGAGCCATGCCGTGCTGACGTGGCGTGCTGGG
>CALMMY010000338.1 GCA_937868695.1 uncultured Comamonadaceae bacterium | reverse complement strand
ACCGCACCGCGCTGGACGAGGTGGTGCAGATGATGGGTGGCCTGGCCTACATGACGGGCCGCCCCGGCGATCCCTTGCGGGCAGGCAGCAGCGTCAACGACATCATGGGCGGCGTGTTCGGGGCCGTGGGCGCACTGGCGGCGCTGGCCCAGCGTGACCACCCTGTGTACGGCACCGGCTTGGGGCAGGAGGTGCAGAGCGCCCTGTTTGAAAACAACGTGCTGCTGGTGGCGCAGCACATGATGCAGTTTGCCGTGACCGGCCATCCCGCCGCGCCCATGCCCGCCCGCATTTCAGCCTGGGCGGTGTACGACGTGTTCAGCGTGAAGGACGGCGGGCAGATTTTCCTGGCCGTGGTCAGCGACGGGCAGTGGGCCGCGTTCTGCGGGGCCTTCGGGCTGGCCGATTTGCAGGCCGATGCCCGGCTGGCCACCAACAACCTGCGCGTGCAGGCCCGCGACTGGCTGCTGCCCGTGCTGCGCGAGCGCCTGGCAGGCCACAGCGTGGCCGAGCTGGCACAGCTGTTCGAGGCGCATGCCTTGCCGTTTGCGCCCATCACCCGCCCGCACGACCTGCTGGATGACCCGCATCTGCTGGCCAATGGCACGCTCGCTCCCACCGTGCTGCCAGATGGCCGCCCGGCACCGGTGGTGCTGCTGCCCATCCTGCTGGATGGGCAACGCCCCGGCGTGCGCCTGCCGCCGCCGCGTCTGGGTGAACACACGGCGGCATTGCTGGCTGAGCTGGGGTGTTCGCAGGCCGAGGTACAGGCCATTACGGCTGCCCAGGCCGCTGTTGGCTATTGAGCGGTGCCCCGGTTGGTATCGGTTCAGGGTTGTCACGGGTTGACAGATTGCGGGGAAATGCTGGCTTTGACGGAAAGGTTTGGTTTTCTGTTTCTGCCAGGTTTGTGTCATTAATGGCGTATATGCGTCATATCGTGTATTTTTGAGTCAAAAATGGCAGTTTTTGAAGGGCAAAGGCCCGTGGCTACAGACGGTCATTGCACCGAATGAATGCGATAAGTGTTTGAATCGAATTGATATTTTTTTGCTGCACCATATTTGCCGTATTGGCAGGTGTGAGTGGCACGAAACTTGGAATAATTCAGGCATACCATCATTGAACGGCAGTCCTCATGACATCTTCGCCAGACCCCAAATCCACTGCGCCCGGCGCGGCGGCCTCAGCGCAGGCCACCGCTGCCGATCAGCCCGAGGAAATCCTGATTTCCCTGTACCAGTCCAGCAAAACCATTTACGCCAAGGCGGTGAACGGTTTGTTCTCCAAATGGCGCTGGGCAGCGGTGTGGATCACCCAGATTGTTTTTTACGGCCTGCCCTGGCTGGAATGGAATGCCCGTCAGGCCATTCTGTTTGATCTGGAAGCCCGCCGCTTCTACATCTTCGGCCTGGTGCTGTATCCGCAGGATTTCATCTACCTCACTGGCCTGCTGGTGATCTCGGCGCTGGCGCTGTTTCTGTTCACGGCGGTGGCCGGTCGCCTGTGGTGCGGCTATGCCTGCCCGCAGACGGTCTATACCGAAATTTTCATGTGGATAGAAAGAAAGGTCGAAGGCGACCGTTCTGCCCGCATGCGTCTGGACAAGTCGGACATTTCAGCTGCCAAGTTCGGGCGCAAGTTCTCGAAGCATGCGCTGTGGGTGCTGTTCTCGCTGTGGACGGGGTTCACCTTTGTGGGCTACTTCACCCCCATCCGTGAGCTGGCCAGCCTGACGATGGCCGTGTCCCTCGGCCCCTGGCAGAGCTTCTGGGTGTTTTTCTATGGCTTTGCCACTTATGGCAATGCCGGTTTCATGCGCGAGCAGGTGTGCAAATACATGTGCCCGTACGCCCGCTTCCAGAGCGCCATGTTCGACAAGGACACCATGATCGTCACCTACGACGAGGCCCGTGGCGAGCCCCGTGGTGCCCGCAAAAAATCCGCTGACCCCAAGGCGTTGGGCCTGGGCGAATGTGTGGATTGCACTTTGTGCGTGCAGGTGTGCCCCACCGGCATCGACATCCGCAAGGGTTTGCAGTACGAGTGCATCGGTTGCGGTGCCTGCATTGATGCCTGCGACGAGGTGATGGACAAAGTGGGCTACCCCAGAGGTCTGGTCAAGTACTCCACCCAGAACGGCATGGCCAACGGATGGAACACCAGCCAGATGGTGCGCCGCGCCCTGCGCCCACGGGTGCTGGTGTACACCAGCATTCTGATGGCCATCTGTGTGGCCGTGGGCATCAGTCTGTATATGCGCATTCCGCTGAAGGTGGACGTGATCCGTGACCGGGGAGCCCTGGCCCGCGAGGTGGAGCAAGGCTACATTGAAAACGTGTACCGCCTGCAAGTGATGAATGCCACCGAAACCAAGCAACGCTATGTCGTGACCGTGACCGGGCTGCCCGGCGTGCGCATGGTGTCTGAACCGGCGATTGATGTGCTGTCCACCGAGATGCGCTCCATGCCTGTTCGGGTGCAGGTGCCACCCGGAACGCTGCAAGCCGGCTCGCACCCGTTGGTCATGGAAATTCGCTCAACCGGCGAAGATCCGCACCAGGTCACCGAAAAAGCGGCGTTCATCGTGCCGCGTTGAGGTTTCGCCTTGGTTCCGCCCGCCCGCCTTGTTCATGGGGCGGGTAGGGGGGCGGGGGTGGTGTCAGCTCATTTGTTCAGGGGCGGCACCACACCGGCGGGCAGCGGCACGGCAGTCACGCTGTTTTGCGGAGAACCTTCGATCACCCTGTCCGAGTAGGTCAGATAAACCAGGGTGTTGCGGCGGACATCGACCATGCGCACCACGGTCAGTTTCTTGAACACCAGGGAGATGCGTTCGCTGAACACATCTTCTTGCTGTTTGAGTGGTTTGCCCACAAAACTGATGGGCCCTACCTGGCGGCAGGCAATGGAGGCTTCTGCCTTGTCTTCGGCCAGACCCAACGAGCCCGAGATGCCCCCTGTCTTGGCCCGTGACACATAGCACGTGACACCCTGAACCTTGGGGTCGTCGTAAGCCTCCACCACAATTTTGTGGTTGGCCCCCAGAAGTTTGAACACGGTACTGACCTCGCCCACGGTTTCGGCCCGCAGACCCAGACTCATGGACAAGGTGACGATGGCCAACAGCGGTGCAACGGGATGGATGCGCATGCAGCAAGTCCTTTCAGGGTCAGTGGGGGAAGCCGGGTGTTGGACGGGGCTGGATCAGCGTGGTAACTGGTTCAGCTCGGCCCAGCCGGTCCAGATGATTTCGATGCCGATGCAAAACAGGATGAAAGCCGCCAGCCGCATCATCACCAGCGTGCCGATGTCCCCCAGCCGCTTGAGCAGGGTGGCCGAATGCCTGTACACCAGATAGATGGTCAGTGCCGTGATGGCGGCACCCAGCACAGCCAGCAACACGCCCACCACGTACAGCGCAGGCTTGCTGGGCAGTTTGGCCCCCAGCGCAATGGATGCGGCGATGGTGCCCGGCCCGGTGGTCAGCGGAAAGGTGATGGGGAAAAAGCTGAGCCGCACAATTTCGGTCTGGGGCATGGCGGTGGGCTGGCTCACGGCCACCGCCTGGCGCACCTCGTCATCGTCGTGGCTGTTGAGCATGCGCCAGGCGGTAGCGGCCACCAGAAACCCGCCAGCAATGCGCACAATCGGCAGAGAAATGCCGAACAGATCCAGCACATAGGTGCCCACCAGCATGGAGGCCACCAGCACGAACCAACAGTTGATGGCCACTTGCCGGGCCAGGCGCTGAATCACCTCTGGATCGCGGCCAGCCGTGGCCAGAAAAACAGGGGCACCGCTGAGCGGATTGATGATGGGCAGCAATGTCAGCGGCACAATGACCGTGGCCTGCAAAAATGAGGTGGCGATGTCCAAGGTGGTGTTTCCGGTGGAGGCGAAGTCGCAGCGTGGTGGTGAAGAAAGCGACTCTGCGGACAAACCAAGTTGCTTTGTGGGCAACTGTGGCCTGGCGGGCGGCGCATCTTACACTTGGCACACCGGCATGCAAGATGTGGGGTCGCGGATAGGCACAGCTTGTGCATGCAGTCAGTCAACATAGCGTATAGAGAGGTCATACACATGTCGTGGTTTTCCAAGTTGATGGGAGGTGCCAAGGCCACTCCCGCCCCGGAGCCGGAACACGAACCGGCTGTCATGCAGGGCCAGATTCGCATGACGCTGGAAGAGCGCATTGCTTTTCGCCGCAAAATGGTGCTTGAGACGGTGCAGGAGGTGTTGCTGGTGCAAGGTCTCACCGAAAAACGCTTTCACATGAACGTGGCCAGAATGGACGAGCGTGGCCACCAGTATGCGGTGATGATTGATCTGTTTCCCGATGTTTCAAGCCAGCCAGAGATGTCTCCACAGGAGTGGCTGAACATGGAGCAGCGCATTGCCCAGTTGGTGATGAGCCGCTACCGCATCAAGGTCACGCATGTGTATTGGCGCTTTGATTCTGTGCCGACGGCTGCGACAACACCCGCTCAGATGGTTCGCCAGCCGTTGGTTCCGCCTCCAGTCCAAGCACCACCCGAACCCGCTGTGGCGTATGCCGCCTTGAATGTTCATCCGAACCGCCAGGCCAGCACCAGCTCCGACTCTGCCAGCGGTCTTGTGCAGATTCCGGTTGCCCCCTTGTCTGCCGCAGCCAAGGTCACGGCAGCCGTGTTGTCCAACAAGGCATTGGGGTCGCGTCCCACCGCCGATGACGGCTTCCCCGACACCCAGATTCAGGAGAGCAACAACTTCCTCGATGACGTGAGTGCTGACGAATTGAGGGCTTTTGAAGATGCCATTCGTCAGGGCCACGATGCCGATCGTCCGCTCAAACTGGGCAAGCGCACCTACCAGACCGACTTCATGCCGCTGGAATGAAATTCCGCCTGACCTGCTGACCTGACGTTTCACTTTGCTTCATGCACACCTCTGCACTGGTTCTGTTTTCGGGTGGGCAGGATTCCACCACCTGCCTGGCCCATGCCCTGAACCGTT
The DNA here is from genome assembly GCA_937868695.1 of uncultured Comamonadaceae bacterium. Lineage (GTDB taxonomy): Bacteria > Pseudomonadota > Gammaproteobacteria > Burkholderiales > Burkholderiaceae_C > UBA2334. Next base: position 11,042 of record CALMMY010000338.1, on the reverse strand, counting down.
TCGAACGGGTGGAAACCATCGGGTTCGACTACGGCCAGCGCCACCATGTGGAAATGCAGGCCCGTCTCACCGTGCTGGACGAATTGCGTGGCCAGTTTCCGGCCTGGGCACCCCGCATGGGCCAAGACCATGTGCTGGATCTGGCCGTGCTGGGGCAGGTGAGTGAAACCTCGCTCACCCGCGACATGGCGTTCAGGATGGAGAGCACCGGCCTGCCCAACACCTTTGTGCCGGGGCGCAACCTGCTGTTCCTGACACTGGCGGCGGCGCTGGCCTACCGGCGCGATTTGCAGGTGATCGTGACCGGCGTGTGCGAGACCGATTTTTCCGGCTACCCCGATTGCCGCGACGACACCATGAAAGCCATGCAGCTGGCGCTGTCGCTGGGCATGGACAAACGCTTTCTGATCGACACCCCGCTGATGTGGATAGACAAGGCCGACACCTGGCAGCTGGCCCGCGACCTGGGGGGCGACCGGCTGGTGAGCCTGATCATTGAGCACACCCACACCTGTTACCAGGGTGATCGCACCCACCGCCATGCCTGGGGCTACGGCTGCGGCACCTGCCCGGCCTGCGAGCTGCGGGCGCGGGGCTTCGAGCGTTACGTGGCCCGCGCCGTCGGCTGAACCTGCCAGGTGCTGCGGTGGTAGTCGGCCACCTGCGGGCGGTGGGCAATCGACACCAGCGCACCCTGCCTGGCCTGCACCACGGCTTGCAGGCGGGCGTAAATGTGGGCCTCGGCCTCGGCATCCAGCGCACTGGTGCCTTCGTCCACAAACAGCCAGCGTGGCTGCTTCAGCAACACGCGGGCGGCGGCCAGCCGCTGCTGCTCACCGCCGGAGAGTTTCTGGCCCCAGGCATCTTCCGTGTCCAGCTGGCTGGCCAGGTGGGGCAGCAGCGCATCGGTCAGCGCCTGTGTCAGCTGGGCATCGGTGTACTGGCTGGCGCTGCCAGGGTAGGCCAGGGCTTCGCGCAGCGGGCCGTTGGGGAAATAAGGGCGCTGCGGCAAAAACTGTGTGTGTTCGGGATGGTCTGCCGGGCGGGTGATCTGCCCGCTGGTCCAGGGCCAGATGCCCGCCAGTGCCCGAAACAGCGTGGACTTGCCGCTGCCCGATGGCCCCTGCACCAGCACCGCGTCGCCCGGCGCGATGCGCAGCTCGCCCGGCACGCCCAGCGTCTGGCCGTTGGGCAGCGCAAGACCCAGCCCGTGGGTGGCCCACTGTTCGGCTGCATCGGCACCGGCTGTGGCTGTATGGGCATGGTTCGATCCTGAAACCGCAGCTGACTGTGCTGTTCTGTCCTGCGCAATGGCCTGAAAACTCTCTTCAAAACTGGTCAGGCGGTCGGTGGTGGCACGCCACGATGCGAGTGACGCGTAGTTGTCGATGAACCAGGCCAGCGAGTCTTGCACCCGGCCAAAAGCCGAGGCAATCTGCATCAGTTCGCCCAGCTGGATGGCTCCGCTGAAAAACCGGGGTGCGGCCACCATGAACGGAAACACCACCGCTGCCTGGCCAAAGCCCGAGGTGAACCAGGTCAGCCGCTTCTGTGCCCGCATCAGCGCCAGCGTGTTGTCCAGCACGGCGGCAAACCGTTGGCCCAGGTGTTGGCGTTCCACGGTTTCGCCCCGGTCGAGGGCGATGGATTCGCTGTATTCGCGCACCCGCACCAGGTGGTGGCGGAAGTCGCCTTCGCGCTTTTGCTGTTCGAAGTTCAGCCCTGTCAGCGGGCGGCCGATGAGTTGGGTGATGACGCTGCCCGCCAGGCAGTACAGCACGGCCATCCACACCATGAAGCCGGGAATCTCCCACTGCTGGCCATTGAACTCGAAGCCGAAGGCTCCCGACAGCCCCCACAGAATGCCCACAAAGCTGCCCAGCGTGACCACTGCATTCAGCAGGCCCATGCTCAGACCCACCGAATAACTGGTGAAGAGGTTGAGGTCTTCGGCCATGCGCTGGTCGGGGTTGTCGGGGTGGGTGGCCTGGTTGCTGGCGGTAAAGCGCAGCAGTTCCATGCGGTAAAAGGCCTGGTTGGCCAGCCAGCGGTCCATGAAGCTGGCCGTCATCCAGGCCCGCCAGCGCATTTCCAGCAACTGGGTCAGGTAGAACTTGTAGACCGCGATCACGATGTAGCCGCCAGCCAGCCAGGCAAAGCGCCCCAGTTGCTGCCAGAACGCGCTGGCATCCTTGTTTTGCAGCGCATCGTAGAACAGGCGGTTCCAGTCGTTGATGAGCACCAGCATGTAGACCGCACCCAGGTTGAGCGCGACGATGGCTGCCAGCAGCCCACGGGCCTGCCAGCGTTGCTCGGACTGGAAATAGGGTCGGGCCAGCGCCCAGACCTTGCGTGCGGTCTGGAGAGCGTGTTGCAGTTTGGGGAACATGTGTGCTTGGAAAAGATGGATTCTGAAAAAATAGCTGTCTGTGCTTTTTGAATAAGCACAGACAGGCAAAAAGACCACTATTTTTTCGGATTGGACACGCCGCTGGCCACATGCCCGGCGGGTACATGGCGGGCGGCGGATTCGATGTGGCCGGTCTGGTCGTCAAAAAAGAAGTCGGGCTCGAACTCGCGCAGAAACTCGCCCTTGGGCAGGCCGCCCAGAAACATGGCCTCGTCCACCTGGATGTTCCAGTCCATCAGTGTGCGGATGGCGCGTTCGTGCGCCGGGGCGCTGCGGGCCGTGACCAGCGCGGTGCGCAGCCGCATGCGCTCGCTGCCCGCCTTTTGCAGCCGGTGCAAGGCGGCCAGCAGCGGCTTGAACGGGCCGTCGGGCAGGGGCAGGGTGGCCTTGTCCTGCTCGTGCAGCTGGAAGGCGGGCAGCCCGGAGGACTGGTACACCCGCTCGGCCTCGTCGCTGAAAAGCACGGCATCGCCGTCGAAGGCAATGCGCACTTCATCGGGGTAGCTGGCGGTGGCCCGCACCGCGTGGGTGGCCACGGTGGCCGCCGGAAAGCCCAGCGCCAGCGCGGCCTGCACATCACTGGGGTTGGCCGACAGAAACAGGTTGGCCTGCAAGGGGCGCAGGTAGCGGTAGGGCTCGCGCCCACGGGTGAACACGCCGCGCTCCACGGTCAGACCGTGGCTCTGCACCGAGCGGAACACACGCAGGCCGCTGACCGGATCGTTGCGCGACAGGATCACCACCTCCACCCGCTGGTAATCGGGCGTGTTGAAGCGCAACAGCTTCTGCACCAGCGACAGCGCCACGCCCGGCGAGGCGGGCTCATTCAGGCGTTGCAGTTGCAGCGTCATGTAGGCCTGGTCATCGCCCTGGTCGAACAGGTGGTTTTCTGCCTCAAAGTCGAACAGGGCACGCGATGAAATCGCCACCACCAGCTTGCCGTCGAGTGTCATGGCCATGTGGGTGTCTCCGTTGCCGGCATCACTTGGCGTTGACGATGCCTTTGAAGTCGTAAGGCACCACGATGGTCTGCACCTTGCCCGAGGCCACGCCTTCGGCGATTTTCATGTTGGCCATCGCGTTCATGTAGCCGATGGCCCCGGCGTTGGCGTTGAGGGCTGCAATGCGTTCGGCCTCTTTTTTGGCCGTCTGCACCTCCACCTCTTTGGTTTTCAGTTCGTTCTGGGCCCGTACCAGATCGTTGGCGCTTTGCACAATCACATCGGCGGGCACGATGGCCCGCACCTGCACCTGCGACACGGTGATCTTGTCCATCAGCTTTTCTTCGGCCAGGGTTTTGCCGATCAGCTCGCGGATCTGCTGCTCGATTTGCGGGCGGTTGTCTGCCATGCGCAGCGCCTCGTAGCCACGTGCCACCTTGTAGGCGGCGTTGCGGGCGCTCAGGGCCACGTAGTTCTGCATCAGCAGGATGTCATCGCCTTTTTCCGTCAGGCCGTGGAAGGTTTTGTTCTTGGTGGTCCACAGCTCCGACACGGCGGCGGGGTTGACGCTGTACACCACGGTCATGTCAAAGTCTTTGACGGTGGAGTTGTCCAAGGCCAGCGGGGTCATGTTGTCCACGGCCACCGCCACGTCCTGCACCTTGAAGGTGAGCACACTGCCGATCAGCGTCTGGTTGAACGATCCGGGCAGCAGCTCGGTGGCATCGGTGGTTTTGTCGAAGTGGATGCGCAGCCCCACCTCACCGGTTTCAATGCGTTTCAGGCTGGTGACGAACAGTGCGCCGAGGGCAGCAATGGCCACCAGGCCCAGGACAAACGGGTTGCGGAATGACATGGGGAGGCTCCTTGGGTTGAGGAGAAAACAAACAACAGCGACAGCGCGGGTGGCTGGCGCAGCACTATTTCACCAGCTGGTTGAGCTGGATGATGGGCATGAGCACGGCCAGCACAATCAGCATCACCACGCCGCCCATGCCCACGATCAGCAGCGGCTCCAGGATTGTGGCCATCTGCATGGCGCGGCGCTGCACCTCGTTGCCCAGCTGCTGGGCGGCGCGTTGCAGCATCACGGGCAGCTGGCCGGTCTGTTCGCCCAACCGGGCAAACATGGCCAGCAGGCCCGGAAAGCGTTTTTTGCCCGCCAGTGCCGAGGCCAGCGGCGAGCCTTCGCGCACCAGCACCAGCGCATCCAGTGCATCGGCCCGCATGGCGCGGTTGTTCAGTGTTTCGGCGGCGGTCTGCAAGGCTTTGAGAATGGGCACACCCGCACCGGCCAGCATGGCCAGCGTGGCGGCAAAGCGGGCGGCGTTGTAGCCCCGGCTCAGCCGCCCCACCAGCGGCAGGCGCAGCCAGGCGGCATCCATGCGCAGGCGCAGGGCTTCCTGTCGCCGCGCCATCACCAGTCCGCCAATACCGCCGCCCAGCACCAGCGCACCCAGCCAGCCCCAGTTGCGCACGGCGCTGCTCAGGCCCAGCATGGCCACGGTCAGGAAGGGCAGTGCCCGCTTGCTGCCCGCAAACACCGAGGCCACCTGTGGCACCACGTAGGTGACCAGAAACAGCACGATCACCACCGCCACCAGACTGACGATGGCCGGGTAGAGCGAGGCACCGATCAGCTTGCCCTTGAGGTTTTCACGCGCTTCCAGGTCATCGGCCAGGTTGTCGAGCACGGCACCCAGGGCGCCACTCTGCTCTCCGGCGGCAATCACGGCGGTGTACACGGGCGAGAACTCGCGCGGATGCTGTCCCAGCGCACGGGCAAAGGTGGAGCCTGCGTTCACCTCGGCCCGCAGCGTGGCCAGCAGGTGGCGCTGGCGTTCGTCTTCGGCTTCGTCGGTCAGGGCGGCCAGCGCACGCTCCAGCGGCAGGCCGGAGGCCACCAGCCCGGCCATCTGGCGCGTCCACACGGCCAGCCCGGCGGCGTTGTAGACGCGGCTGCTCCACAGCGTGCGGTTGAGTCCGCTGGTCTGCTCGCCCGAAGAGGCCGAAGCCGCTTCCACCGTCAGGGGCACCAGCCCCCGGCTGCGCAGCAGGCTGCGGGCGGCACGGGCCGTTTCGGCCTCCAGCAGACCTTTTTCGGTCTGTCCGGCGGCGGTGAGGGCTTCAAAGGCGTAGGCGGGCATGGGTCAATCGGTTTCCAGGTCTTCAAACACATCGTCCACCGGCAAGCTCAGACCCACGCTTTGCAGCGTCAGTACATCGCCTGCGACCAGCGGATGCAGCACCCACAGCCCATCGGAGGCTTTGCGAAACAGATCGATGCTGCGGGTGTCGAGGTCAATCAGCACATATTCCTGCAAACTGGGGCACTGGCGGTAGCGGGCAAATTTTCCACCCCGGTCGTAGGCAGCGGTGCTGGGCGACAGCACCTCGGCCACCAGCACGGCATCGTGCTTGACCAGGCGGTTGGCCGCATCGCGTTCGCTGCACGTCACGAATACATCGGGGTAGAAGAAGGCATCGGCGGCATCCACTTGCAGCTTCACATCGGCCATGTAGGTGCGGCAACGCTGGCCGCGCAGATGGCTGCGCAGGGCTGCAAACAGGTTGCCTGATGCCGTGGCATGGCGGTCTTCACCCCCCGCCATGCCAAATACTTCGCCTTGCACGTATTCGTGGCGCTCGGTCTGGGCGGCCTCCCAGGCCAAGTAGTCATCGGGGCCAAAGGTGGGTGTGGGTTGGGGCAGGGCCATGAATGGGTTCCGTTCGGGCGTGGATGCGGAAAGTCCGCATCATAGGCGGCTGATCATTTGGGTGTACACACCACACACAAGCCTGTTTTTCTACCAATTCGAATCGTGAGCAACCACCTTCAGATCAGTCGGCATCATGTGTGAAAGCTTCGCGCTGAATGTCGGCAATTTGCTTGGCTTCGGGCAGTTGCAGGCGAACCGCTGCTTCGTGGGCCAGTTGCAGCAGTTGACGTGCCTCGCTACGGGCTTGGCTGCTGCCTTGTGTCAGTAGCAGCGAAGCCAGATTGGCTTGTCCGATGAGCAGAGATCGCTGATCGCCCAGTCGTTCATAGACAGGTAAAACTTCTTCGCGATGAATCCGCAGGGCTTCGCTGAGTTCTCCTTTCGCTTGAAGCACTTTCGCGATCTGGCCCATGATGATTGCCCGTTCGCGCCGGTCACCCATTCGTTCAAATACAGGCAACTGTTCGTCCCGGTAGATGCGCATGGCTTCGTCGAATTCGCCCCGAACGTAGAGCGTATCTGCGATTTTCCCCATGGTGACGGCATATTCACGCTGATCCCCTAGTCGTTCATAAACAGGCAGCTCTTCTTCTCGGTAGATGCGCAAGGCTTCGCTGATCTCACCTTGATCCTGGAGCGTCTCGGCAATTTTCCCCATGGTGACGGCGTACCCACGTTGATCACCCAACCGCTCGAAAACAGGCAGAACTTGTTCACGGAAAATGCGCAGAGCTTGGTTCAGCTCACCGCGAATTTTCAGAATGTCAGCTATTTTTGACGAAGTGACAGCGTGTGCGCGTTGATCGCCCAGCCGTTCAAATACCGGCAACTCTTCATCGCGGTGGATGCGCATGGCTTCGTCGTAATTGCCCTGCGTTTCCAGCACTTCGGCAATCCAACCTTGAACAAGGGCCACACCGTAGACATCGTTGTGGCGCTGTGCCAGGGGGAGCATATGGTTTTTCCAATGATCCAGCGCATTGTCCAGTTCACCCAGGCTGAACAGCAGTTGACCCAGCTCGTCGAACGGGGCTACCAGCAGTTCATCGGGGGCATCGGGGTGGTCTTTGATCCATGTTTGAATTTCGACCACGCGGCGGTGACGTTCGGCCAGCGTGGCAGCATTCAGCGGTGTCTTGCGTTCAAACGGCTCAGCTTTGATGAGGTGCGGCAGTGTGTTCGGGGCCAATGCGGTTGGCTTGAATGCGTACACACCGCCGCGCCACGCCCACAGATCGGGGGCGGCTTGTGACGCTGCCTGGATGGCTGCTTCGTCCAGCCAGAACACCAGCCGGGCCTTGGCTTGCGAGGCCAGCCGCTCGCGCCGGACGTTGAAAGCATCCCAGCGGGCTGGAGTGAACCATCCCTGCGATACCAGTACATGCACAACCTTGGCTTGGGCCGCGTTTTTCACCAATCGCTTCTCCAGCGCATTGGCATCGGCCATGTGCCGTTCTGTGACGTAGAACCGATTGACCCGCAAACCTGCGGCAGACAACACGCCGTCCAGTGCCGATATCACCTGTTTGCGCAGTCCCTCGTGCGGAGCATCTACCAATAGCCACTGAAAAGCCGGGCCGTGCAACACGGTGCGTGACAGACGCAGAAAATCGTTGAAGCAATCGGTCGGCAGGCTGCGGGCAGCCTCTTGCCTACGGCACTCCAGATCGAAGGGAGACAGGGCCATGCGGTTGTGGTGAGGTCAGTGAACAGCTTGGCGGTGGTCAGCCTGACAGGGCGGAGGTGGTTGGTGACTGCGTGCCAGATGCCGTTGCGTTCAGTTTCTGGGCTGCGATGCGGTATCCCTCCAAAGTACGCACCACCGGATGGCTGCGCCGCCAAGTGCCATCGTTGTATTGCATCAGTGCCAGGCGATGCAACAATTTCTGCGCTGCCGCATCGTTGCCGGGTTGTTCCGGGTCGTGATCCACGCTGACCAGCAGTGCATAGTCTTCTGGTTTCAAAAAATAGCGGTAATCGGCAGCCAGCTGTGCAATGGCACGCTCAACCACTGCTGTATCAATATGGTCATCGGCCATTTCACAGCAGAGCTTGAGCAGGCGAAGCAGCTCGCGGGGATGACCACCACTGTGTTCGACCAGGCTGGCGATGTTGCCAGGGCTGGCGAACAGGCTTGGACTTGCACGCTTTGCCAGCAATTGGGTGAGTGCCGTCCATCCTGCTTCACAGCGTTCGCCACCACGTTCCTGTAGCTTGATCATGGGTAAAACCATGTCGGCATCAAGCTTGCCGCCCAGCTTGCCATCGTATTTCAGGTCAAGCGGGGCGGTGTAGATGGCCAGGGTACGTATGGACAGCAGCTGCTCTGCGTCTTCCACAAAAAAGCGCATGGTGTCCTCGCCCCGCATTTTGTCGGTGCCATCCACCAGGAACAGCACCCGCTCAGCACGCCCGGCTTGTTTCAGTGCGGCTTCTGTGGCTCGGATGAATCTGTCAAATGCAGTGGCTAGTGTGGTGAAACGGTTGCGAATTTGCTGTCGCCATTCAGTCTTGGTGCTGGCCCCGGTTTTGAAGGCACTGGTAAAACCCGCAAATAACTTGACCAGCCCAGGCAAACCTCCGCCCGCTTCAATCCCCGTTTTCAGCTCGGCAGACAGCTCATGGGATTGCGTTTTCGTGGTGACCGCCGGCACAAACCAGTCGCGCAACGGACGGATGTTGTCCTCGCTGATGTCATACCCGTCTGTGACCAGTTGATCCAGCAAGGATTCGGCCATGGCCATCAGAGCTTCGGTGTACTGGAGGTTGTTTCGGTTCAGTTTGGCCAGTACATCCACTTCCACCACGTAAAACCGTTTGGATGCATTGAGTTGCTGTGCGTAGCGCCGCAACTCAGTGGTTTTGCCGCTGCCAATGTGGCCAAAGAAAAGTACATGCTTGTCTGGTGGCGCAAAGAATGCATGGCTGGTCGGATCCCAGCCAAACTTGCGTGCCAGCCGGGTGAAGATTCTTTCACTGCCACGGGCCGCTTGGGTTTCCACGTAGCGCACATCACCGGCTGGCAGGGCTTCTTCGTACTCGATTTTCTGTAGAACTTCGAGTGTTGATGTCGGTACGGTGTAGGTCATGTGTTTACCTGGTGTCGGAGTAAATGACACCGCCCTCAATCCCGCGTCACGCGCAGCAGTTCTTCGCGGCTGGTCAGGCCGGTGTCCACCAGGCGCTGGCCGTCCTGGCGCATCAGGGCCATGCCCTGGGTCTGGGCGGCGGTGGTGATTTCGGATTCGGGTGCGCGGCGGTGGATGAGGGCACGCATGGCATCGTCCACCACCAGCAGCTCGAAAATGCCGGTGCGCCCGGCATAGCCGGTGTGGCCGCAGTGCTCGCAGCCCACGGGGCGGTATTCCCCACCTCGGCTGCCCGATAAAGGGGCTGGGCTTGCCGATTCGTTGCCTCCTGTGGTGGCAGCTTCGGCACTCAGCGGCACCGCGCAGTGCGGGCACAGGCGGCGCACCAGGCGCTGGGCCAGCACGCCCAGCAGGCTGGAGCTGGTCAGAGGAACCAGCCCCCGGCTGCGCAGCAGGCTGCGGGCGGCACGGGCCGTTTCGGCCTCCAGCAGACCTTTTTCAGTCTGTCCGGCGGCGGTGAGGGCTTCAAAGGCGTAGGCGGGCATGGTGCGTAGGTAGTTGGGCTAATTTACCGGACTTTACACGGGGACATTTCTTTCCAAAGCGGCAAACAGTTTGGCCAAATGCATGGCATGGCCCACGCTTTCCAACACCAGGTGGAAGTTGCCGGTGCAGTGGCTACCGCCCACGCTGCGGGATTAGTTGCCATCTGGCATGCACTGACAACGCTCAGCTGCACCATTATTCAGTTGGGAAAACAGGACAACTCGCCTCAATTTTGAGGGTTGTTTACCGTCATCGGAGTGACGATGTTGTTGCCCTGTTGGCACCTGGCGGTTGAAAGACCTTGTGTGAGGTATGGTAAAAACGAAGGCCTTTTGGCTGGCGGTGGTCGTCAGTTGTGTTGAGGCATTCCACAAGGGTAAAAATGAATTTTCCAAAAATAATCATTGCGCTTGCCGCCACTGCGGCATTGGTGGCTTGCGGCGGGGGAGATGAGTCAGCGCCTGTTGCTGATACTGCGCCAGGCGCGACAACACCAGGCGCTACCACGCCAGCTACTGGGGCTTCAAGTGGAGGTGGGTCTGCTGGCTCACTTCAACTTACGGTGTTCACGCCTCAATTGACCACGTCCCCGTCCAGTGGCACTGTGGCGTACGACGCTGCCACAAAGAAAGGCTCCATCAGCTTCAAAGTTGGTACGGCCGACCAGACGGTATCAACCACTGACGGCTACGACAATGTTGTGAATTTCAGTGGCTTCGCTGGGTCAGGTGCTTTGAGAGCTAATGGCAACCTGTTGATGCTGTGCCCTGCGCCTGCGACGCAAGAAACCAGCACCCATCTGGTGCTTTCAAATAACTTGACGCGAGTGACAGACGCATCTGTGCTGAGGGGGAAATCATTTACTCTGCGCGACTGCGGTGGATCACCAGCTGGCGCACTGACTTTCAACGCTGACGGCACTGCAACAGACCCTGATGGCGGTACCATCAGCGCAGCAGATGTGGCTGCCATAAGCTCTGAGGCTGGTTGGAATTGGACGGACGGATCCGCTACCGGAAACATCAAGGCCTCGACTTACAGTTTCAACAACTCAGCCGGTCAAACGAGATACTACTTCTTGATTCAAGACAAGGAAGGTACGCATACCACGGTCTCCTTCGGCGAGCAGCGGTAACTTGTTGGTAAGGATAAAAAGAGCGCCTGTAGGCGCTCTTTTTATTGCGAGATCTGATTCACATGCCAATCTCTAATGAAATGTTACTGCCTTGACCTTGTGAATTTCAATCCCGCGTCACGCGCAGCAGTTCTTCGCGGCTGGTTAGGCCGGTGTCCACCAGGCGCTGGCCGTCCTGGCGCATCAGGGCCATGCCCTGGG
>CALMMY010000337.1 GCA_937868695.1 uncultured Comamonadaceae bacterium | reverse complement strand
GCGCTTGCGCACCGCCTCCAGCCCTTCCAGGATCTGGATGGCACCTTCGCCGTAGCCTTCGGAGGCTCCGGCCTGGTGCGCGTCGATGGTGGGCTGGAAGCTGGAGGCTTCGGCGCTCACGCCATCGGTCGGTCGGTTGTCCTGGAGGCTGTCGGTTGGGTTGCTGGTGTCGCTCATGATCGGCTTTCGGGTGTTGCGGTGGGCCCTTTACAAGCACCAAACCCGCTTGCAGCGGGTCGGGGTAAAGGGAAATGTCGGCGCGGTTGGATGGCCGACGGTCAGATGCGCATGGGCATGACCACGTATTTGAAGTGTTCGTTGTCGGGGTTGGTGATCAGGGCCGAGCTGTTGCCATCGGCCAGGGAAATTTTCACCATGTCGGTGGTCATGTTGCTCAGCACGTCGATCAGGTAGGTGACGTTGAAGCCGATGTCGATGTGCTGGCCGCTGTAGTCGATGTCGAGTTCGTCCACGGCTTCTTCCTGCTCGGCGTTGTTGCTGGCCACGCGCAGCAGGCCGGGCTCCAGCGTCAGGCGCACGCCCTTGAACTTCTCGCTGGTCATGATGGCGGTGCGTTGCAGTGTTTTGAGCAGCGCATCGCGGCCCAGCGTGACGTGGTTGCCGTGGTTTTTGGGGATGACGCGGTTGTAGTCGGGGAATTTGCCTTCGACCAGCTTGGAGACGAACTCCATGCCCTCGAACACGAATTTGGCCTGGTTGTTGGCAAACTGCATCTGGATGTCGCCTTCCTTGTCGGACAGCAGGCGTTTGAGCTCCAGAACGGTTTTGCGCGGCAGGATGACTTCCTGCTTGGGCACTTCCACATCGAGGCTGGCGCTGGCAAAGGCCAGGCGGTGACCGTCGGTGGCCACCAGGCTGAGTTTGGAGCCTTCGGCCACAAACAGGATGCCGTTGAGGTAGTAGCGGATGTCGTGTACCGCCATCGCAAACACCACCTGGTTGAGCAGGCTTTTCAGGGTGGCCTGGGGCACGCTGAATTCGGGGCCGAAGGCCGCCGATTCTTGCACCAGCGGGAAGTCTTCGGCGGGCAGGCTTTGCAGCGTGAAGCGGCTTTTGCCCCCTTTGAGCAGCAGCTTGCCAGCGGTGTTTTCCAGGCTGACGGTCTGGTCGGCGGGCATGGTGCGCAGGATGTCGATCAGCTTGGCTGCCCCGATGGTGATGCCGAAGCTGCCTTCGTCGCCACCCAGGTCGGCGTTGGTGCGGATCTGGATTTCCAGATCGCTGGTGGTGAGCTGCACCTGGCTGCCGGTCTTGCGGATCAGCACGTTGGCCAGGATGGGCATGGTGTGGCGGCGCTCCACAATGCCGGACACCGACTGCAATGCGGCCAGGATTTGGTTTTGGGCAGATTTCAGAACGATCATGTCGTGCCTTTAGGGTGGAACGCGGGAGAACAGATGGCGGTGTGGTGGTGCCCGCCATGATGGCGGTGCAAGGCCATGAAAACGGGTATTTTCGCTGGTTTGGGCAGGGTGCCGGGGTACATTGGCTTCAGCCCTTGAGGGTCTGTTCCAGCACGTGGAGCTGCTGGTTCAGCTCGGTGAGCTGGGCGCGCTCGGCGGTGATTTTGCGCACCGCATGCAACACGGTGGTGTGGTCGCGGCCACCGAACAGCTCGCCGATTTCGGGCAGACTCTTTTGCGTGAGCTCTTTGGCCAGGTACATGGCAATCTGGCGCGGGCGGGCAATGCTGGCCGGGCGCTTCTTGCTGTACATGTCGGCCACTTTGATCTTGTAGTAGTCGGCCACGGTTTTCTGGATGTTTTCCACAGAGATCTGCCGGTTCTGGATGGAGAGCAGGTCTTTCAGGGCATCGCGGGCCAGTTGGATGGAAATTTCTTTCTGGTTGAAGCGCGAGTAGGCCAGGATTTTGCGTAAAGCGCCTTCCAGCTCGCGCACGTTGGAGCGCACATTTTTGGCCACGAAAAACGCTACCTCTTCGGGCATGACGGTGTTTTCGGCTTCGGCCTTGTTGATCAGGATGGCCACGCGCATTTCCAGCTCGGGCGGCTCGATGGCCACCGTCAGGCCCGAGTCGAAGCGCGACACCAGCCGCTCGTGGATGTCGGCCAGCCCCTTGGGGTAGGTGTCGCTGGTCATCACGATGTGGCTTTTTTTGGCCAGCAGGGCTTCGAAGGCGTTGAAAAACTCTTCCTGCGTGCGGTCTTTGTTGGCGAAGAACTGCACATCGTCGATCAGCAGCAGATCCAGCGAGTGGTAGCGTTCCTTGAACTCATCAAACGTCTTGCGCTGGTAGGACTTGACCACATCGGTCACGAACTGCTCGGCGTGGATGTACAGCACCTTGGCCTTGGGGTTGTCGGCCAGCAGCTGGTTGCCAATGGCGTGCATCAAGTGGGTTTTGCCCAGGCCCACGCCGCCGTAAATGAACAGCGGGTTGTAAAGCTGGCCCAGGCTGCTGGCCACGTGCATGGCGGCGGCGCGGGCCATGCGGTTGGCGCTGCCTTCTACCAGATTGGCAAAGGTCAGCACGGGGTTGAGTCGGCTCTTGGGGTCGTTGCCCACATGCGCAGGCTCGGGCGTGGGCACTTCGGGGGCTTCGTCCAGCACCTGTTCCTGCACGGTGCGGGGGGCGGGTGTGGAGCGGATCGGGCCTTCGCGCGGGGCCAGGGCCAGTTCCACCACCACCTCGTTTTCGGCCAGCTCGGACAGCACGGCCGTGATGCGGGCAGCGTACTGGGTGCGGACCCAGTCCATCTTGAAGCGGTTGCCCACCAGCACGGTGACGCGGGTCAGGTCGTCGGCCACGCGGGCGGTGAGCGGGCGAATCCAGGTGTTGAACTGCTGTTCGGGCATGTCCTGTGCCAGCCGCTCGACGCAGGCCAGCCACAGTTCATGTTGCAAATTGTCGGGGGTTCCCTGGGACATGGATGGGGTGTGGTGGCTGGGGGTTCTTGTGGAAAAGCCCCGGTTCGGGCAACCCTCCATTGTAGGTGGTTGCGCAGGTTATCCACAGCATGCCTGAAGTGGTTGGCGGGTCATTCGGGTGTTTGAAGCGACCGCATTTCAAACACCGGCAACCAGGCCGTGCTGCGATTTTTTCGGGCCAGAACCAGGCCTCCTTGTCACCTACTTTGGATTTTGCGATAATCGCGGGCTTTGCCGCTTGCTGGCAGGGCCTTTTTATTTCCGGACAACATCATGAAACGCACTTACCAACCCTCCAAAACCCGCCGCGCCCGCACCCACGGTTTCCTGGTTCGCATGAAAACCCGTGGTGGCCGTGCTGTGATCGCAGCCCGCCGCGCCAAGGGCCGCAAGCGTCTGGGTCTGTAAACAGGGCGTTCAGTCCGGCACGCCTGAATGGCTGTTGAAGTCGCAGGCAGTGTGCATGTTGTCCCCACCACACCGGGGCAAGCTTTGCAGCACCTGAAAACCAAAGCCCAGTTTCAGGCTGTCATGGTCGGCCCTCCCGTGGTCAAGACACACCACTTCGCATTGCATCTGGCTTGTACGCAGGCCAGCCAAAGCGAGGCTGGTCTGTTTCCGCTTCCCGGTCCCTGGGTGGGCGTGCTCATCCCCAAGCGTTGGGCGCGCCGCGCTGTCACGCGCAACACCATCCGGCGGCAGATTTACGAGGTGGCACGCCTGGGGCGCGACCAGCTGCCGCAGTCGGCCTTGGTGGTGCGGCTGCGCAGCGAGTTCAGCCGCAAGCAGTTCATCAGCGCCACATCCGATGTGCTGAAGGCGGCGGTGCGTGCCGAATTGCAAACACTGCTTGCACGGCTGCAAGCCAGCCAGTCCGCCCGCCCGGCAGCGGACTCCCCACGCCCGGAGCGGGGTTACCATGCTGTCTGATCTGCCCAGAGATGCGCTGGTGGGCCTGGTCAAGGGCTACCGTCTTTTGCTGAGTCCTTCGCTGGGTTCCAATTGCCGTTTTGAGCCCAGCTGTTCCGTTTATGCCATCGGAGCCCTGCAACAGCATGGCGCTGCCGCTGGTGGCTACCTGATGCTCAAGCGCATTGCCCGCTGCCAGCCCTGGTGCGAAGGCGGTTGCGACCCCGTGCCTGACGAGCCACCCCGGCTTTTCACGCATCTGTTTCCCAAGTCTTCGGAGAAAAAACCGTCATGACTGACATCCGCCGTTCCATCCTCTGGGTGATTTTTGGTTTTTCCATGATCCTGCTGTGGGACAAGTGGCAGCTGCACAACGGCAGGCCAGCCACGTTCTTCCCGCAGGGGCAGAGTCAGCAGGCGGCTCCCGCAGCCACCAGCGCCAAGGGCGATGCCACCGTGCCTGCCGCTTCTGCGCTGGGTACCGGGGCCGCTGCCTTGCCGGTTGCCGGTGCAGCAGAAGCGGCAACGCCCAAAGTCACGCATGTGGTGAGCACCGATGTGCTCAAGCTCACGTTTGACTCCGAAGGTGGTTCCCTGGTGGGGGCCGATCTGCTCCAGCACCTGGCTGCCACGCATTCGAGCAAAAATCAGGATGTCAAGCCGCTGACCCTGCTCACCCAGACACCCAACCACACCTATGTGGCCCAGACCGGGCTGATTGGCAGTGGCGCGTTGCCCACCCACAAAACCCCCATGAAGCTGGTATCGACCGATACCGCGCTGAAAGACGGCCAGGACAGCCTGGTGGTGCGTTTTGAGTCGGATGTGGTGGGTGGCACCAAGCTGGTCAAAACCTACACCCTGCAACGTGGCAGCTACGAAGTGGCTGTGAAGCACGAAGTGGTCAACACCGGCACCGCAGATGTGGCTCCCCAGCTGTACATGCAGCTGGTGCGCGACGGCAGCAAGGGCGAGAACGAAACGCCGTTCTACTCCACCTTCACCGGCCCGGCCATCTACACCCAGGCTGCCAAGTACCAGAAAGTGGAGTTTGCCCAGATTGAAGGCAACAAGGCCGACTTCATCAAGGTGGCCTCCGATGGTTACGTGGCGATGGTGCAGCATTACTTTGCCAGCGCCTGGCTGCTGGGCGACGGCATTGAGCGCGAACACTTTGCCCGCAAAGTGGATGCCAACCTGTACTCCGCCGGCATGATCACCCCGGTGGGCACCGTCACACCCGGCCAGTCCAAGGCTGTGGAATCCCGCCTGTTTGTTGGCCCGCAGGCCGAAAAAGTGCTGGAAAAAGTGGCACCCGGCCTGGAGCTGGTCAAAGACTACGGCTGGCTGACCATGCTGGCCAAGCCCCTGTACTGGCTGCTGGAAAAAATCCACAGCTTCGTGTCCAACTGGGGCTGGGCCATTGTGTTGCTGGTGGTGTTGCTGAAAGCATCGTTCTACTGGCTCAACGCCATGGCTTACCGCAGCATGGCCAAAATGAAGGCCATCAACCCCCGCATCCAGGAAATGCGCGAGCGCATGAAGGACAACCCGCAGCAGATGCAGATGGAGATGATGCGGATCTACAAGGAAGAAAAAGTCAACCCGATGGGCGGCTGCTTCCCCATCATGATCCAGATTCCGGTGTTCATCGCGCTGTACTGGGTGCTGCTGTCCAGCGTGGAAATGCGCAATGCGCCCTGGACGCTGTGGATCACCGACCTGTCCTCGCCCGATCCCTGGTACATCCTGCCGCTGGTGATGACCATCACCACGGTCATCCAGACCGCGCTCAACCCCTTGCCACCCGACCCCATGCAGGCCAAGCTGATGTGGATCATGCCGCTGGTGTTCTCGGTCATGTTCTTCTTCTTCCCGTCGGGGCTGGTGCTGTACTGGATCACGAACAACGTGCTCACCATCCTGCAACAGGCTTACATCAACAACAGCATGGGTGTGCCCGTCAAGTTCTCCATGCCCAAGTTCAACTGATGGCCGCTGTGCCTGAGTGATGAACTCCCCCGCAGGGGCCGCGCACGCCGCAAGGTGGCGCGGCCCCTGCCGTTTTCCGAAAGCCCACACCGCCATGTTCAGCCGCCAGCAAGACCCCATCGTTGCCATTGCCACCGCTCCCGGCCGGGGGGCGGTGGGCATTGTGCGGGTGTCCGGGCGGGAATTGCAGCCGCTGGTGGCGGCCCTGCTTGGGCGCACCCTCCGCCCCCGCGAGGCCACCTACCTCCCGTTCCGGGACGGCGCAGGCCAGCCCATCGACCACGGACTGGCCCTGTACTTTCCCGGCCCGCACTCCTTCACTGGCGAAGACGTGCTGGAGTTGCAGGCCCACGGCGGCCCCGTGGTGCTGCAACTGCTGCTGGCCCGCTGCCTGGAGGTGGCGGCCCAGCCTGCCCGTCCACAGGAAACGACGCAGCCCGCACAGAACCACCCGCAGGCGGCGCTGTTGCCCGGCCTGCGCGTGGCCCAGCCGGGCGAGTTCAGCCAGCGTGCCTTTCTGAACGACAAGCTCGACCTGGCCCAGGCCGAAGCGATTGCCGACCTGATCGATGCCAGCACCGAAGCGGCGGCCAAAAGCGCCAGCCGCAGCCTGTCGGGCGAATTCAGCCGCGAAATCCATGCGCTGCGCGATGCCCTCATCCACCTGCGCATGCTGGTCGAGGCCACGCTGGACTTTCCGGAAGAAGAAATCGACTTTCTGCGCAAGGCCGATGCCGCCGGGCAGCTACAGAAATTGCAATCCGCACTGGCCCAGGTGCGCCAGCGTGCCCGCCAGGGGGCCCTGCTGCGCGAAGGCATCCGGGTGGTGATTGCGGGTCAGCCCAACGCGGGCAAAAGCTCGCTGCTCAACGCGCTGGCCGGGGCCGAGTTGGCCATCGTCACCCCCATTGCGGGCACCACCCGCGACAAGGTGGAGCAGACCATACAGATTGAGGGCGTGCCGCTGCACGTGATCGACACCGCCGGTTTGCGCGACAGCACCGACGAGGTGGAACAGATCGGCATTGCCCGCGCCTGGGAAGCCATCCACGCCGCCGATGCGGTGTTGATGCTGCACGATCTCACGCGCTGCGATACTCCCGAATACATAGCTGCCGACGCAGACATTGCAAGCACCATCGGTCAGAAAGGCCACACCATCCACATCTGGAACAAGTGCGATGTTTGCCCGCCCGAGGCCCTGCGCCATGTGGCCGATGGCGACCTGGCCATTTCAGCCAAAGCCGGGCTGGGCCTGGCCGAGCTGCGCCAGCGCCTGTTACAGGCCGTGGGCTGGCAGGCCGCACCCGAAGGCGTGTACATGGCCCGCGAGCGCCATGTGCGTGCCCTGGCCCAGGTGGGCGACCACCTGGAGCTGGCCGTGCAGTGGCTGGGCCATGCGGGCGAGCACCTCGATCTGCTGGCCGAAGAACTGCGCCTGGCCCAGCAGGCCCTGGGCGAGATCACCGGCGAGTTCTCGGCAGACGACCTGCTGGGCGAAATTTTCAGCCGCTTCTGCATCGGCAAATAAGCCACCTCACAGCGCCACCACCGACAAGCATTAAGCCGAAAGCGTGTGCGTGCGCAGCCAGTCTTTCAGTGCCGCATCAATGCGTGTCTGCCAGCCGT
>CALMMY010000336.1 GCA_937868695.1 uncultured Comamonadaceae bacterium | reverse complement strand
GCTGTTTCATTCATAAAAATGGATTTAGAAGGATGGGAGCTGAAGGCCTTGGAGGGGGCCAAAGAACACATCCGGCGCGATCATCCCAAGCTGGCAATTGCGGTTTACCATGACTCGGCGGACTTTAGGCGCACTTTCGAATTTATCGAGCGATTCAATTTGAAGTACAAGATTTTTCTGCGGCATTACACGCAAGGATGGTCTGAAACTGTCATGTTTTTTTTGCCGGCTGCTTGATGCAATGCATATTTCACCCCGCCACAAAACTCCCACTCTTGCCTCCGTGCTTTTCCAGCAGCTTCACGCCTGAAATCTCCATGCCCCGGTCGGCGGCCTTGCACATGTCGTAAATGGTCAGCAGGGCCACCTGCACGGCGGTGAGGGCTTCCATCTCCACGCCGGTGGGGCCGGTGGTTTCGGCGGTGGCGCGGCACACCACGGTGGTGCTGGCTGCCAGAACCTCAAACTCCACGGCCACCCGTGTCAGGGCAATCGGGTGGCACAGCGGAATCAGGTCGGCGGTTTTTTTGGCCCCCATGATCCCGGCCAGCCGGGCAATGCCCAGCACGTCGCCTTTTTTGGCGGTGCCCGATTCGATCAGGGCCAGCGTGGCGGCTTGCATGCGGATGCGGCCTTCGGCCACAGCAATGCGGTGCGTGTGCTGTTTGGCTCCCACATCCACCATGTGGGCCTGGCCTTGTGCGTCAAAGTGGGTGAGGGGGGATGCGGTGGTGTTGGATGATTCAGGTGGCATGGTGCAAACTTTCGGCACAAACAAGTGTCGCAAGATGGTAGCCCACAAGCGCAGACGGACAGGCAGATGGGCAGCTTTGGCCAGTGGTGAATGGCTTGCATTGGGCGCTGCATTGGAAACCACATGAAAAAACCCGCATTTGCATTTTCCCTGATTGCACTGGCAGCTATTTTTTTGAATCCATCGATGGCCGGTGCCGACAGTGCCCGTCCCCAGAGCCCGGTCAGCTCGTTGCCGCGCATGGGTGAAGCCGGGGCGCTTGATCTGGCCGCCGAGCGCCGCCTGGGCGACCGCATTGCCCAGCAGATTTACCGCGACCCCGATTATCTGGACGACCCGGTGCTGGGTGACTACCTGCAAGCCATCTGGCAACCCCTGCTGGCCGCCGCCCGCCAGCGTGGCGATGTGCCTCCCGAGTTGGCCGAGCGGTTTGCTTGGGAGCTGATGATCTCGCGCGACCGCACCATCAACGCCTTTGCGCTGCCCGGTGCGTATTTCGGTGTGCATCTGGGGTTGCTGGCCAGCGTGGACACGCCCGACGAGCTGGCCTCGGTGCTGGCGCACGAGCTGACGCATGTGGCCCAGCGCCACATTGCCCGCCTGATTGCCAGGCAGGATCAGCAAACGCCCTGGATGGTGGGGGCCATGATTCTGGGGGCGCTGGCGGCCAACGCCAGCAAAAACACCGATGTGTTGCAGGCAGCGGTGGTGGGCGGGCAGGCGGTGGCTGCACAGACGCAGTTGAACTTTTCTCGCGACATGGAGCGCGAGGCCGACCGCATCGGCTACGGCGTGCTGACCGAGGCCGGTTTCGATGGCCAGGGGTTTGCGGGCATGTTCGACAAACTGCAACATGCCTCGCGCCTGAACGATGACGGCTCCTTCCCTTACCTGCGCAGCCACCCGCTGACCACCGAGCGCATGGCCGACATGAAGGCCCGTTCCGCCTGGGGCCGGGATGCTGGGGCCATGACCGTCCCGCTGGTCTCTGTGCAGTGGCACCGTCTGATGGCCGCGCGTGCCCGTGTGCTGGCCGAAACCGATGCCCGGCGCTGGCAAGCCTGGGTGCAGGAAGCCACCCCGGCACAGGTGAGCGATGCCGCCGTGCTGTATGCCGCTGCCTTGTCGGCCTCGCGGCTGAAGCAGCACAACCAGGGCTTGGCGCTGGCACAGCGGCTGCTGGCTCAGCCGGGGCTGGACGAGCCTGCCCGCCGAGCCGCCAGCTTGCTGGCGCTGGAAATCTGGCTGTCGCCGGGGGCGGACGGCACTCCGTCCGCCGCGCAGGCTTCACCGGCATCGACACCTGGCCGGGCCTGGCTGAATGGCCTGCCTGCATTGGCTGCGCAAGCCTTGGCCGGAGCAGACCGGGCTTCGGTGTTGCTGGGGGCGCAAGCCGCCATCCGTCAAGGTCAGCCTGCGCAGGCCAGCCAGCGTTTGCAGGTGTGGGTGGCCGAGCACGCCGCCGATGCACTGGCCTGGCAAACGCTGGCCCAGGCCTGGAGTACACAGGGCCAGCCATTGAGGGCCATCCGTGCCGAAGCCGAAAGCCGTGTGGCCCAGCTGGATGTGGATGGGGCTGTGGACCGTTTGCGGTCGGCCCGAGAGCTGGGTGCGGCCAAGGGCGGGGCAGCCGCTGCCGATCACCTGGAGCTGTCCATCATCGACGCACGCTACCGCCAGTTGACCCAGCGCCAGCGTGAACTGTTGCTTGAACAAAAGCCTTGAAATGGGGCGTTTGCTGGCGTGAAATGGCGCGAAACGGGGGTTTTCCCGCACGGGGCAGTGACATAATCCAGCCGTCTTTGTTGTTTGGAGAATATGTTGGAAAGCAGTCCGAGTGGCACGCTTTCCACCCTTCAGCCCGACAGGGTGTGAGGCACGGCTGACGTGCCGCCACACCCGCCGGTGTGGCCTGTGGTGGGGCTGTGGGGTGCGAAAGCGAAGTCCATCCCTTTGTCATTGGCGTGCGGCCATTCAGCGCCCGCGCCTCTCGCCCCATCCCCACGGAGCCTTTCGCATGCTCAACGTATTCACGCTGGCCAATGGCCGCCTGTTCCAGGAAGAAATCGAATCGCTGGAAGAACTGGCCCGCTTCAAACCCATCTGGGTCGATCTGGAATCCCCCACGCCCGAAGAACGCCGCTGGGTCAAGCAGCACTTCGGCCTCAGCATCCCCGAAGATGCGATGGACGACGACATCGAGGAATCCGCCCGCTTTTTCGAGGAAGACAACGGCGAGCTGCACATCCGCTCCGACTTCCTGATTGACGACGACGATGACCCACGCACCGTGCGCGTGGCGTTCATCCTCAACGAGATGAACGACGAGCTGCTCAGCCGTGGCGTGCTGTTTTCCATCCACGATGAAGACGTGCCCGTGTTCCGCCTGCTGCGCATGCGTGCGCGGCGCATGCCCGGCCTGATCAACGATGCCAAGGACGTGCTGCTCAAGCTCTTCGATGCCGATGCCGAGTACAGCGCCGACACCCTGGAAGACATTTACGACGATCTCGAAGTGGTCAGCCGCAAGGTGCTCAAGGGCGATGTGGACGATGCCCTGGCCGGTGAGGTGCTGGGCTCGATTGCCCGCCACGAGGACATGTCCAGCCGCATCCGGCGCAATGTGATGGACACGCGCCGTGCCGTCAGCTTCATGATGCGTACCCGCATGCTCAATACCGAGCAGTTCGAGGATGCGCGGCAGATCTTGCGCGACCTGGATTCGCTCGACGGCCACACCGCCTTCCTGTTCGACAAGATCAACTTCCTGATGGATGCCACCGTCGGTTTCATCAACATCAACCAGAACAAGATCATCAAGATCTTCTCGG
>CALMMY010000335.1 GCA_937868695.1 uncultured Comamonadaceae bacterium | reverse complement strand
GCGGCCGAGGCCGCGCCAAAAATCATCATCAAGCCCAGCAGCACTGGCTCGCGCACCGCCGCAGCAGGCCGCAGTTTGTCCAGTGCCTCACCGCGCTGGGCGGCCATCAGCTCGACCAGCAGGAACAGGCCCGCAATCACCACCGTGCTGTGCAGCGTGTAGTACAGCGAAGCCGACAGGGTTTCAGGGGAGTACAGCCCCACGCCCGCCAGAATGGTGCCCACCGACGACACGGTGAGGTAGGCCACCAGCCGGCCCATGCTGTGCGCGGCCAGCGCACCCAGCACGCCGAGCACGCTGGTGGTCAGGGCCAGCGGCAGCAGCCAGGCCTGGGCCGCAAAGGCGGCCTCACCGGCCTCGGCGCCAAAAATGCCCCAGTGCACGCGGATGATGCTGTACACGCCCACCTTGGTCATGATGGCAAACAGCGCGGCCACCGGCGCACTGGCCGACGCGTAGGTGCCCGGCAGCCAGAAGTACAGCGGCACCAGCGCCGCCTTCAGGCCAAACACCACCAGCAGCACCAGCGCCGCGGCCCGCGCCAGCACGGCGCTGTCGCCCGTGAGCTGGCCCACGCGCAGGGCCACGTCGGTCATGTTGAGCGTGCCGGTGACGGCGTACACCAGCGCCAGCCCGATCAGGAACAGCCCCGAGGCCGCGAGGTTGAGCACCACGTAGTGCACGCCCATGCGCAAGCGCTCGCGGCCCTGGCCGTGCACCAGCAGCACGTAAGAGGCGATCAGCAGCACCTCGAAGAACACGAACAGGTTGAACAGGTCGCCGGTCAGGAAGGCGCCGCACAGGCCCATCAGCTGGAACTGGAACAGGGCATGAAAGTGGCGGCCCCGTGTGTCCCAGCCGCCGGTGGCATACCAGAGCACCGGCACCGCCACCAGGTAGGTCAGCAGCACCATGAGGGCCGACAGGCGGTCGAGCACCAGCACGATGCCAAACGGCGCGGGCCATTCACCCAGCTGGTACACCAGCAGCTCGCCGCCGCTGGCGTGGCGCACCAGCTGAACGGCCATGAACAGGCCCAGCAACACCGACGCCATGGACAGCCGTGCGCCCCAGCGCTGGTGGCCGTCCGCACCGGTGCCGCCGGAGCTGGCCGAATCACCGATCAGCAACAGGCCCACGGCCGTGAACACCGGCAACAGCACCGACAGCACCGGGGCGTGCTGCAGCCAGAAAGCAGAGATCACATCCCACATCAGGCCTGACCTCCACTCTTGCCCGCAGGTGCCTGTGCGGCGCTGCGGTAACCCGGGGCGTGGCCGGGCTCGTGCCCGTCCACGTGGTCGCTGCCGCTCTCATGGCGGCTGCGCAGGGCCAGCTCGATCACAAAGCCGGTGGTGGCAAAGCCGATCACGATGGCGGTGAGCACCAGCGCCTGGGGCAGGGGGTCGGCCACGGGGCCATCACCCACCAGGATGGGCTGGGCGTTGGACCACAGGCGGCCCATGGCAAAAATGAACACGTTCACCGCATAGCCCAGCAGCGACAGGCCCAGCACCACGGGAAAGGTGCGCCCGCGCAGCATCAGGTAAATGGCGCAGGCGGTGACAAAGCCGATGCCGGTGGCCAGCAAAAATTCCATGCTCATGTGGGTTCCTTGGTGTGTCGCACGGCGGGCGAGGGGTGACGGGGGCCTGCGGCGTTCATGCAGCAGGCTCCGGTGGCCGCGGGGCGGCGGGTTGCGGGCTCTCGCGGCTCACGGTGCCCAGCACCGAGATGGTCAGCAGCGTGGCGCCCACCACCACAAGGTAGACGCCCAGGTCAAACAGCGCAGCCGAAGCCAGCGGCAGCTCGCCCAGCAGGGGCACATGGGGGTGGCCATGGGCGCTGGTCAGGAAGGGGCGGCCGAACATGAACGCGCCCACGCCGGTGAGTCCGGCAATGCCCAGACCGGCACCAATCCATTTCACGAAGCGGCGCCCGCCCTGGCCGCGCAGCAGCAATTCGGCCTTGACCTGTCCCATCGACATGAACTGCAGCACCAGCGCCACGGCCGTGATCAGGCCGGCAATGAAGCCGCCGCCCGGCAGGTTGTGGCCGCGCATGAAGATGTAGAGCGTGAACACCAGCGCCACCGGCAACACCACCGCCGCTGCCACGCGCAGCAGCAGGGGCTGCGCGGCAAAGGTCCAGCGGCGGCCATCGGTGTCGGCCGTGGAGCGGCGCGTGCGCATGCCTTCCATGAGCGCCAGCACGCCAATGGCGGCAATGCCCAGCACGGTGATCTCACCAAAGGTGTCGTAGCCCCGGAAGTCCACCAGGATCACGTTGACCACGTTGGTGCCGCCGCCCACCGGCATGGACTTGTCCAGGAAGTACCAGGAAATGGAGTCGTGGTCGCGGGTGAGCAGCACCCAGGCCAGCCACGACATGCCCGCCCCCCCGGCCAGCGCCAGTGCGCCGTCGCGCACGCGGCGCAGGCTGCCGGACTCGCGCGGCGAGTGCTGGGGCAGCAAGGCCAGGCCCATGAGCAGCAGCACGGTGGACACCACCTCCACCGACAACTGGGTCAGCGCCAGGTCGGGTGCAGACAGGCTGACAAAGGTCAGCGACGTGACAAGCCCCACCACGCCCACCAGCACCACCGACTGGAACCGCTGGTGGTGCGTCGCCACCAGCGTCAATGTGGTGCCAGCCAGCAACAGCCAGATGGCAATGGCCAGCGGCGAAGCCGGCAACAGCTCACGCGGCCCGGTGCCCATGGGGCTGCCACTGCCCAGCACGGTCACCGCCACCACGGCAATGGCGGAGCCCAGCGTCCAGGCCAGGTAATGCTGCAGCGAGCCGCTTTCCAGCCGCTCCGAGATGCGCCCCGCCAGGCCGAACAGCCCGTCGATCAGGCGGTCGAAGATCTGGCGCCCGGTGGCCGCGCCAAACCAGGCCTCGGACTCGATGCGGTGCAGCCGCTTGTGGGCTGCCAGCAGCAGGTACAGGCCCACCCCCGCCACCAGGGCGATGGCGCTCATGAGCAGCGGCAGGTTGAAGCCGTGCCATATGGCCAGGTGGTACGCGGGCAGCGGCTTGCCGGCCAGTGCCGTGGCCGCCACGTCCACCAGCGGGCCGAAGGTGATGGCGGGCAGCAGGCCGACGGCGATGCACATCGCCACCAGCAGCATGGCGGGCAGCTTCATGCCCAGCGGGGGCTCGTGCGGGTGGGTGTTGGGCACATCGCCCAGCGGCCCGTTGAAATACGTGTCGTGCACAAAGCGCAGCGAATACGCCACGCTGCAAATGCCGGCCAGCGTCACCGCCGCCGGCACCAGCCAGGCCCACACACCGGTGGTGCCCACCACCGCTTCGGTGAAGAACATCTCTTTGGACAAAAAGCCGTTGGTCAGCGGCACACCGGCCATGGACGCCGCCGCCACCATGGAGAGGGTGGCCGTCCAGGGCATCAGCGCCCACAGGCCGCCCAGCTTGCGCATGTCGCGGCTGTGGGTTTCGTGGTCCACGATCCCGGCGATCATGAACAGCGATGCCTTGAACGTGGCGTGGTTCAGCACGTGGAACACTGCGGCCACGGCCGCCAGCGGCGAGCCCAGCCCCACCAGAAAGGTGATGAGGCCCAGGTGGCTCACGGTGGAGTACGCCAGCAGCCCCTTGAGGTCGTGCTTGAAGATGGCGATGAAGGCCGCAAACAGCACCGTGATCAGGCCCACGGTGGTCACGATCGCCTCGAACCAGCCCGAGCCCGCCAGCACCGGGTACATGCGCATGAGCAGGAAAACGCCGGCCTTCACCATGGTGGCCGAGTGCAGGTAGGCCGACACCGGCGTGGGGGCGGCCATGGCGTCGGGCAGCCAGAAATGGAACGGAAACTGCGCGCTCTTGGTGAAGGCGCCGATCAGGATCAGCAACAACGCGGGCACAAACATCGGGTCGGCCTGGATGGCGGCCACCTTGCCCAGCATGGCGCTCAGTTCATAGGTGCCTGCGATCTGGCCCAGCAGCACAAAGCCGCCCAGCATGGCCAGCCCACCGCCGCCGGTCACGGCCAGCGCCTGGCGGGCTCCGGCGCGCGCGTCGGCCCGGTGGCTCCAGTAGCCCACCAGCAGGAACGAAGACAGGCTGGTG
>CALMMY010000334.1 GCA_937868695.1 uncultured Comamonadaceae bacterium | reverse complement strand
AAGTCAAGAACGAAGCCCCTCTGTGGGGTGGCGTGATGACCACCAACGATCTGGTGTTCTGGGGCACGCCCGAAGGCTACCTGAAGGCCGCCGATGCCAAGACCGGCAAGGTGGTGTGGCAGTTCCAGACCGGCTCCGGTGTGGTGGCTCCTCCCGTCACCTGGATGCAGGACGGCGAGCAGTACATCTCCGTGGTATCCGGCTGGGGTGGCGCTGTGCCCCTGTGGGGTGGCGAAGTGGCCAAGAAGGTCAACTTCCTCGAACAAGGCGGCTCGGTGTGGGTGTTCAAGCTGCACAAATGAAATGAATCACTGGGTGGTGTGAGAGCCGGGACTGGGCGGGGCAAGATGGCCTGACCCACCCAGATCGCTGGCATTGGCAACGGGGAGGGTGTGGTGTGCGGACACAGCCATCCCCGTTGTTTTTTTGGAGCAATCAAATGAATACAGACAAACGCAAGAACCGTTTTTTTTCCATCCAGTCGGCTTCTTTTCTGGTGGCCGCTGCACTGAGCTGCACAGCCTACGCGGCCACCCCTGAAGAACTGGCCACAGCCAGCGGATGCATGAACTGCCATTCCGCGCAGGAAAAAAAGGTGGGGCCCGCCTTCAAATCCATCGCTGAAAAGTACAAGGGGCAGGCGGATGCAGTCAGCACGTTGACCCAGACCGTGCGCAACGGCGGACGCGGCAACTGGGGCCGCATCCCCATGCCACCCCATTCATCGCTGGCTGAAAACGACATCAAACAGATCGTCACATGGGTGATGACACACTGACCCCGCACAGACTCCATCCGCGCTGGCACGGTGCGGCTGTGCTGCTGTGCCTGCTGGCCCTGCTGCTGACCAACCCGGCGCAGGTGCGGGCACAGACAGGCACCCAGACGGGCGCACAGGAAGAGGTGTCTTCCACCGTGATGGATGAAGTGGTGCGCCGCCCGGCCTGGGGGCTGTACCAGGGCTATGCGCAATACAAAATGGCGCACTACGCCCAGGCCCGCGCCATCTGGCAGCTGCTGGCCGATGGCGGCACGGCTGAAGCCTGGTTTCACCTGGGCACACTGGCCGAAGATGGCCGGGGCGAACCCGCCAACCCCGTTGAAGCCCGCCGCCGCTACGAAAAAGGGGCCGCTGGCGGCAGCAGCAAAGCCCAGTGGCGACTGGGCCTGATGCTGCAAACAAGCACCCCCGCCCTCGGCCCTGCCGACCCCGAACGTGCCCTGGCTTACCTGGAGCAATTGGGCCGCGATGGCGATGTGGATGCCCGGCTGGAAGCCATGCAACTGCGCCAGCGCATGGCGGCCACCGTGCGCTGAACAACGGAGCCGAACAACCCGAGCAGAAACTCAGCGCCCGCCGGCAGCCAGCCCCAGGCGCTCCACCGTGCGGCGCTCGGCCTCGTAGGCTTTTTGCATCACCAGACCATAGTCTTGCGGCCCCAGATAGGCCAGCTCCTGGTCGTACTTGGCCAGCTCGGCCAGGTGGGCGGGCTCCAGCATGGCGGCCCTGAAGGCATCGTGCAGCGTCTGTACCACCTCGGGTGCCAGGCCTTTGGGGCCTGCAATGCCGTAGGGCGAGGTGGCCACGATGCCGTGGCCCAGCTCGCTGAGGGTGGGCACGTCTTTCCAGCGCGGGCTGCGCCGGGCCGCCAGCGTGGCCAGCAGCCGCACCCGGCCCGACTCCACATACGGCGCAAAACCGTTGGAGCCCACACCCACCATCACCTGCCCCGAGGCCACGGCCAGCATCTGCTCGGCCACGCCTTTGTAGGGCACATGGATGAAGCCCAGGCCCAGCTTGCCCAGCCATTCGTCCAGCACCACATGCGGGGTGGTGCCCACGCCGTTGGTGGCGATGGTCAGCTGGCCAGGGCGGGTTCGCGCCCATTGCAGCATGGCCTCGACGCTGGTCAGCGGGCTGTCTGTGGGCACCACCATGCCAAACGTCACGCCGCTGACCTGGATGACAGGCGTGGTATCACGGATGGGGTCCCAGGCCAGCTTGTGTGTCCACGGGGCACGGAAGACAGTCTGTGGCATCTGCGCCAGGGTGTAGCCATCGGGTGCGGCCTGGGCCAGCACCGGCATGGCCAGCGTGCCACCGGCTCCGCCCCGGTTTTCAATGACAATGCGCTGGCCCAGGCGCTGCCCGGCCAGCTCGGCCAACAGGCGCAGCGTGAGGTCGGTGGCCCCACCCGCTGCCCACGGCACCCACAGTGTGATGGGGCGGCGCGGCTGCCAGGCTGGGGGGGGCGGTGCGGCAGTGGCCGAAGATGCCGCTGCCAAACCGGACAGACCGGCCAGACCCCATGCGGCGGCCAGCAGGCTGCCGAGGCACCGGCGGCGGT
>CALMMY010000333.1 GCA_937868695.1 uncultured Comamonadaceae bacterium | reverse complement strand
GCTTGCTCAATGTCGCCAACCAGTGAAGCGGTCAGTTCAGGGCCCACCAGTGTCAGGTCAATGTCCGAACCTGGTTTGTGCCGCCCCATTGCCCTCGATCCGTACAGCACCGCCTGTTCCACCTGCGGAAAACTGGCCAGCACCTTGGCGATGCGGGTCAGCGTGGTGGCACCCAGGCCCGTGTGGTTGATGGCTTCGTTGGCAGTGAATACGGCATTCATACGGTATTCATCACATTGCGTCATCTTCACCGGCGGCCATCCTGGCCAATAGGACGTGTTCCAGCGCCAGAAATGCCGGGTAAAAGCGATGGATGATGTCGTGCGCCACACCTTCGGCCAAGTCCAGGTTGTAGGTGTGCGATGTCAGGTTGCGGGCCTTGATCATGTCCATCCATGCCTCGCCATCGGTGATCAAGCCGTGCTTGAAGGCCGAGCGGCTGGCATCGCGCGAGCCAATCAGCCCGCTGATCCCCTGGTTGTCCAGAAAATCCTTCAGCACGTTCCAGCCGAGTTCGTGCGTGAACTCGAAGCCTTGTATAAGGCCTTGCTGCTCCAGTCGGCTCAGTGGGCGCTGGGCAGCCAACTCGACGGCTTCGGTCAGTGTGCCCAGCGCTTTGCGGAAATTGGCAAAACGCTGTTGCCAGCGGATGTCAGCACGCATCTTCAGATCACCACTTAACCTGCCTCGGCCACCCGCTTGGCGATGTGGGCCAGGGCTTCTTCCACCTGGTCGATGAGGATCAGGCACAGGTCGCCGGGTTGCAGGCGAGCCAGGGCGGTGTCGATGGCGATGAATTCGCCCTGAATTTCCTGGATGTGCGTGGTCTGGATGGCCCCTTCCAGTCCTTTGCGCAGCAGGCCCAGCACTTCGCCGTCAGCGCGGCCGCGCTGGCAGGCATCTTCGTACAGCAGCACGTCGTCAAACACGCGGCCAAGAATGGCGGTCTGCTGGGTGATGTCTTCATCGCGCCGGTCGCCCGCGCCGCTGATGACCACGCTGCGCTTGCGTGCGGGCATGGCTTGCACGGCGCTGGCCAGTGCGGCAATGGCATCGGGGTTGTGGCCGTAGTCGGCAATCACGGTGGCTCCCCGGTAGCTGAAGGTGTTGAAACGGCCTGGGGCGCTGCTGGCATCGCTGTTGAAGTTGCCCAGGGCCTTCATCACGGTTTCCCACGGGGTGCCCACGCCCCAGGCGGCGGCCACGCTGGCCAGCACGTTTTCGACCTGGAAGCCGATGGCACCGCCCTGGGTCAGCGGAATGTCTTTCAGCGGCAGCCGTACCTGGAAGCGGCCTTCCTGGGCCACCACATGGCCGTCTTGCACATACACGCCGCGTTTGCCCAAAGCCAGGTGGGTGGCCATGACGGGCAGGTGGGGGTCTTGCGCAAAGTAGGTGATGGAGCCGGGGCACATGCCTGCCATGGCCACCACGGCGGGGTCGGCTGCATTGAGCACGGCGGTGCCGCTGTCGGCCACGTTGAGCACGATCACGCGCTTCAGCACAGCCAGGTCTTCCACGGTGGTGATGTAGTTCAGGCCCAGGTGGTCGCCACTGCCGACGTTGGTGACCACGGCCACCTGGCAGCGGTCAAACGCCAGGCCTTCGCGCAGCATGCCGCCGCGTGCGCTTTCGAGCACGGCGGCATCCACATCGGGGTGCATCAGTACGCTGCGTGCGCTGCGGGGGCCGCTGCAATCGCCGCTGTCAATCTGGCGGCCATTGATGTACACGCCATTGGTGTCGGTCATGCCCACGCGCTGGCCAGCGGTTTTGAGGATGTGGCTGATGAGGCGCACCGTAGTGGTTTTGCCGTTGGTGCCGGTGACGGCCACCACCGGAATGCGACCGTTGGCTTGCTGCGGAAACATGTGCGCAATGATGGCCGCACCCACATCGCGGCCTTTGCCGAACGAGGGGTTGGTGTGCATGCGCAGGCCGGGGGCGGCATTCACTTCCACAATGCCGCCGCGCTGTTCTTCCAGCGGGCGCATGACGGTTTCGCACACCACGTCCACGCCGCAGATGTCCAGACCGATCATGCGGGCTGCGGCAATGCAGCGGGCCGCCACTTCGGGGTGAACGTCGTCGGTCACGTCGGTGGCGGTGCCGCCGGTGGACAGGTTGGCGTTGTTGCGCAGGATGACGCGGCGGCCTTTGTCTGGTACCGAGTCCACAGTCAGGTTCTGTTCGGCCAGGCGGGCCTTGGCAATGTCGTCCAGGCGGATGCGGGTCAGCGGTGTGGCGTGGCCCGAGCCCCGGCGGGGATCGGCATTGACCTTGGCCACCAGTTCGGTCACGGTGCTGACACCGTCGCCCACCACCAGCGGGGGCTCGCGCCGGGCGGCGGCGATGAGTTTGTCGCCCACCACCAGCACGCGGTAATCGCTGCCCACCAGATAGCGTTCAACCAGAATGTCGTCGCGGAAGCGGCGGGCGTTGTCGAACCCGGCCATCACGGCCTCGCGGGTGGACACGTTGACCGTCACACCCTTGCCCTGGTTGCCATCCTGTGGCTTGACCACGACTGGGCCGCCGATTTCCTGGGCTGCCAGCCAGGCATCTTCTGCACTGACCACGGGGCGGCCTTCGGGCACGGGCACACCGGCAGCGGCCAGCATTTTTTTGGTCAGCTCTTTGTCCTGGGCAATGGTTTCGGCAATGGCCCCGGTGGTGTCCATTTCAGCGGCCTGGATGCGGCGCTGTTGTGCGCCCCAGCCAAACTGCACCAGGCTGCCCTGTGTCAGGCGGCGGAAGGGGATGCCCTTGGCTTTGGCTGCATCGACGATGGAGCCGGTAGAAGGGCCAAGGCGGATGTCTTCATCCAGCTCGTTCAGGGCCGCGATGTGGGGAACCACATCAAACGCCGCATCGGCCCAGGCGGCTGCGCAAATCTGCTGGCCAATGTCGAGGGCCTGTTTGCCCACGGCTTCTTCGGAGTACTCCACCACCACCTGGTACACGCCTTCTTCCTGGGTGGGGGTGGTGCGGCAGAAAGATACCGGGCAGCCAGCACGGATTTGCAGCGACAGCGTGGTTTGCGACAGCACATGGGCCATCGACATGGGTTTGTTCAGTGGATAGGGGCGGAATGCGCCCACTTCAGGAAACAGGTGCCTGACACGTGCTTCCATTTCGGGGCGGATGTTCAGGTTGCTTTCTTCGGGAGTGCAATGCACAACCGCTTCCACGCAGGTGGTGCGGCTCCAGAGGTTGGGCCCGCGCAGGGCCCGGATGCGTGTGACTTTCATGGGGATGTGGGAGTCCAGTGGCCGTTTCAGGCGGGGTTCAGTTCAAGTGTGGGCAGGGCGGTTTCGATGCCCGCGCGAATCACGGTCAGGGGGATGTTCAGTGCCCAGGCGGCGGCCACGGTGGCCAGCAGCACGTCGGTCAGCTGCTCGCCCGGTGTAAACGGGTGGTGGCTGTGCTCGAACACGGGGCGCATGGTCTGGCCGGTGGCCAGCACCAATTGGCTGTTGCTGCACAGCACGGCTTTGTGGCCTTGGGCCAGATGGGCTGCCATGACGGGATGCTCGGCATCCCAGCCGTAGTAAATGACATCGCCATCGCTCAGGTCGGCCAGGTCGGCTGCCGCAGGCTCGTGGGCGTTGATGACGGCCACACCCTGGCGCAGCACCACATCGACCTGGGTGCGCACGATGTTGAACATCTGCTCGTCGTCGTTGATGTAGAACTCTTCCAGCCCCTGTGCCTTGGGGATGCCGGTGACCAGGCCCACCTGGCAGCGGTCGTACACCAGGCCTTCGCCCAGGATGTGGCGGGGGGTGTTCTCGAAAATGGCGGTCTGAATCTGGCGGTTCATCAGCAGGCGCTGGCTGGCTTCCCAGTGGTTGTGCGTCAGATCCTGCACTTTGCGCTTGTTCAGGAACAGGCCCTGGCTGTTGGCCAGGCCGGTGTAAACGCCGCTCAGATGCAGCAGCTGCGACAGCAGCGTGCTGACGGGCGTGGTCACCGCCAAATCACCTGTGATGCCCACGACTGGTACGCGCCCTGTGGCCGAGCTGCCAAACAAATGATCGACGATGGCCTTGCCCACAGGCCGTGGTGTGCCCGACTCGGGCTTGATGTGCATCAGCAAACCGGGCCCGGCATTCACTTCCACAATGGCTCCGGCCTGGGGGGCCAGGGGTTTGGAAATGTCTTGCACCACCAGATCGACACCGGCCACGTCCAGGCCGACCACGCGTGCAGCCATCGCGGCCAGATCGGCCACATCGGGGTGAACCAGGTCGGTCACGTCATGGGTCAGGTTGCCGTGGCGCTGGATGCGCACCTTGCGGCCCGCCTCGGGCACGCTGTCGGGGGTCAGGCCCTGGCGTTGCAGCTCGACCAGCATGTGCTGCTCTTTGGTCAGCACAATGAATTCGAGCGGGAAGGTTTCTTCTTCGCCCCGGCGGGGGTCGGTGTTCAGCTGCTGATCGACCAGCTGCTGCATGGTGTGGATGCCGTCACCCAGTACCTCGGTGGTCTGCCCGCGTGTGGCGGCCACCATGCGGCCACCCACCACCAGCAGGCGGTGCTCTTCGCCGGGCACGCAACGCTCCACAATCACGCCGCTGCCTTCCGCATCGGCGGCCACGTAGGCGGCACGCACATCGGCTTCGTTCATCAGGTCGAGCGTGACACCCCGACCATGGTTGCCATCCACGGGTTTGACTGCCACGGGCAGGCCGATGTCCTGGGCAGCTTCCCAGGCTTCATCGGCGTTGTCCACGGTCTGGCCTTCGGGCACCGGAATGCCGCAGGTGGCCAGCAGGGATTTGGTCAGGTCTTTGTCGCTGCAAATGCTTTCTGCAATGGCGCTGGTGCCATCGGTTTCAGCCGTCCAGATGCGGCGCTGGGCTTCGCCGTAGCCCAGTTGCACCAGGTTGCCATCGTTCAGGCGGATGTGCGGGATGTCGCGGGCGGTGGCGGCATCCACAATGTTGGCGGTGCTGGGGCCCAGGCACATGGAGTCCACCATCGCCCGCAGTGTGGAGACGGTGCCGGATACATCAAAAGGCTGGTCGTCAATGGCGGCCATCACCAGGTCACGGGCGGCTTGCAGTGCTGCACGGCCCACTTCTTCCTGCCGGGTGCGGATGACCACTTTGTACACGCCACGCACATGGGTGGAGCGGGCTTTGCCAAACCCGGTTTGCATGCCGGCCAGGTTTTGCAGCTCCAGTGCCACATGCTCCATGATGTGGCCGGGCCAGGTGCCTTCGCGCAGGCGTTGCAGAAAACCGCCGCGCACACCGGGGCTGCAATGGTGTTCTTCCAGGGAGGGGAGCCAGGCGGTCAGGCGTTCGTAAAAACCGGGCAGGGTGTTGGAAGGACAGTCTTCCAGTTCACCGATGTCTATCCATGCCTCCAGCGTGGGGCGATAAGTCCAGATGTTGGGGCCACGCAGGTAGGTGACCTTCAGAATGCGGATGTCCTTGTGACTCATGAGGTGCCAGGCTTGTGTGTGCCTGTGTGTGGATGGGTTGGTGCAGAAGGTGAAAAACTTGGGGCCTATGCCTGGAAAATGCACTTCACGTTTCCGCTGTGTTGTGCGTTTCAGCCGCCATTGTGCGACGGGCGTTACCCGAGCTTGTGGTTCGGGCAACATATTTTTACAGTCAGACGGCAAGAATTCTGCCGTCTGGATTGCAATTCGAAGGTCGATGCCGTTTGAAACGCCCCCCGCGCGCCGACAATCGGGCACCATGTCTTCCAGTCTTTCTGAATCGTCTTTGTCAGCCCGTTCCTGGCCTGACCATCTTCCCTCTGCACCCGTGGTCAGCGCGTCCTGGCAATCTCAGGCCGTGCAGGCATTGCAGCCAGCCGAATCCATACGGGCAGTGCTCGTCACCAATCTTGACGACCATTTGCACGCCAGCCAGGCCGTGCTGTTGCTGACAGGCCAGCGTCTGCTGACTTTGCAGCCCGATGGGCAGGGCAGGCTGCATGTTGCGCATGGCCATGTTCTGCAACCTGGTATGTCGCTGGTGCTGCATGACCATGCGGGTGTGGCCATGCTGGAGTTGGTTCAGGGCGGTGTGCGGCTGGCTGTCTGGAGGTTCACCCTGGCGGTCAATCTGCATGCGCAACGCCTGGTGACCCAGTTCGGGCAGGTTCTGGCCCAACTGTCTGCACCCGGCGGCCCACAAGCGGCCAATGTCGCCACACAGGATGCCGATGCGGACGAGTCGGACGATGCTCCCAACTTTGCAGCCGAGGTGGAGCAACCCCCGTCCACCTGGACGCTGCTGCGCCTGTGGCGGTTTGCCAAACCCTATCAGTGGCAGTTGCTGGCCGGGTTTCTGCTGATGCTGGCCAGCACCGCCGCCACGCTGGTGCCGCCTTACCTGACCATGCCGCTGATGGATGACATCCTCATTCCGTTCCAGACCGGCAAACCCATCGAGCAGTCCACCGTGCTGATGTACCTGGGGGGCTTGCTGGGCGCGGCGTTGCTGGCCTGGAGCCTGGGGTGGGCCAAGACTTACATTCTGGCGCTGGTGTCCGAGCGCATCGGGGCCGACCTGCGCACCAAAACCTACGAGCACCTGATGGGGCTGTCGCTGGAGTACTTCGGGGGCAAGCGCACCGGCGACCTGATGGCCCGCATCGGCAGCGAAACCGACCGCATCAACGTGTTCCTGTCACTGCACCTGCTGGACTTTGCCACCGATGTGCTGATGATCCTGATGACAGCGGGCATTCTGTTTTCCATCAACCCTTGGCTGGCGCTGGTGACGCTGGTGCCCTTGCCGTTCATTGCCTGGCTCATTCACCTGGTGCGCGACCGCCTGCGCACGGGTTTTGAAAAGATTGACCGTGTGTGGGCCGAAGTGACCAATGTGCTGGCCGACACCATTCCCGGCATCCGGGTGGTCAAGGCCTTTGCCCAGGAGGAGCGCGAGGCCACCCGCTTCAGGGATGCCAACCGCTACAACCTGCAAGTGAACGACAAGCTCAACCGCACCTGGAGCCTGTTCACGCCGACCGTGACGCTGATGACCGAGGTCGGCCTGCTGGTGGTGTGGGCGTTTGGCATCTGGCAGGTGTCACAGAACAGCATCACCGTGGGTGTGCTGACGGCCTTTCTGGCCTACATCGGGCGCTTTTACATGCGGCTGGACTCCATGAGCCGCATCGTCTCGGTCACGCAGAAGGCCGCAGCCGGAGCCAAGCGTATTTTTGACATTCTCGATCACGTCTCCAGCGTGCCCGAACCCGCCAACCCTGTGCCGCTGAACGAGGTGACAGGCCGCATCGACATTGAAAACGCCCAATTCCGCTACGGCAACCGTGCCGTCATCAAGGGGTTGAGCCTGACCATTGAGCCGGGCGAGTTCATCGGACTGGTGGGGCACAGTGGTTCTGGCAAAAGCACGCTGGTCAACCTGATGTGCCGCTTTTATGACGTGAGTGGCGGGGCCATCAGGATCGACGGTATCGACATCCGTGCCTTGAAGGTGGCCGACTACCGCCGCCACATCGGGCTGGTGCTGCAAGAGCCTTTTTTGTTTTTCGGCACCATCGCCGAAAACATTGCCTATGGCCGACCCGATGCAACCCGCGCTGAAATTGTGGCAGCGGCCCGCGCGGCCCACGCCCATGAGTTCATCCTGCGCTTGCCGCAGGGTTACGACTCGCTGGTGGGCGAGCGGGGCCAGGGTTTGTCGGGCGGTGAGCGCCAGCGCATTTCCATTGCCAGGGCGCTGCTGATCGACCCCAAAATTCTGATTCTGGATGAAGCCACCTCCTCGGTTGACACCGAGACCGAGAAGGAAATCCAGAAAGCACTGGACAACCTGGTGCGTGGCCGCACCACCATTGCCGTGGCCCACCGCCTGTCCACCCTGCGCCGTGCCAACCGGCTGGTGGTGATGGACAAAGGCCACATGGTGGAAGTGGGCAGCCACGAAGAACTGATGGATAAACAGGGCGCGTACCACCGTCTGTACGAAGCCCAGGCCCGCCAGGCCAAAACCGACCAGGATGTGCTGAGAGAGGAAGACAACACATGAGCGCCACCGTTACCACCGTTCGATCCCAACCCGCCCAAACCGTCGGCAACGGCTTGTCGGCTGCTCCGTTTTCACTGCACTGGAATGCCGCCGGGCGCATGGTGTTCACATCGGCCAATGGCGCTGATGTGGTCGGCGTGGTGCCCGTGCGTGCCTTCCCCATTTCTGCTGCTGAAGAAGGCTTGTCGATTGTGGATGCCGATGGCCACGAGGTGGCCTGGGTGGATAGTGTGTCCGATCTGCCTGCGGAATCCCAGGCCGCCATCCGCCGTGGCTTGCAGGAGCGGGAGTTCATGCCCGAAATCCGGCGGCTCAACAGCGTGAGCAGCTACGCCACACCCAGCACCTGGCAGGTGGACACCGACCGTGGCGCGTTTGAGTTTGTGCTCAAAGGTGAGGAGGACATCCGCCGCCTGGGTGGCGGTGCCCTGCTGGTGGCCGACAGCCACGGCGTGCAGTTTCTGATTCGCGACCTTTTTGCACTGGACCGGCACAGCAAGAAGCTGCTGGACCGGTTCCTCTGAACTTTTGACGCCCGGCTTTCAGAAGAGTTGCAGGCTGACCCAGTACGCCACAGCTGCCACACAGGCACTGGCTGGGATGGTGAAAATCCAGGCCCACACGATGTTGCCCGCCACGCCCCAGCGCACCGCACTGGCCCGCTGCGTGGAGCCCACACCGACGATGGCACCTGTGATGGTGTGGGTGGTACTCACGGGCACGCCCAAAGCGGTAGCCAGAAACAGCGTCATGGCCCCGCCGGTTTCTGCGCAGAAACCACCCACCGGCTTGAGCTTGGTGATTTTCTGGCCCATTGTTTTCACAATGCGCCAGCCGCCAAACAAGGTGCCCGCTGCAATGGCCACGTAGCAGCTCACAATCGTCCAGGTCGGTGGCGATTTGTCTTCTGTAGCGGCATAGCCTGTGGCAATCAGCAGCATCCAGATGATGCCGATGGTCTTTTGGGCATCGTTACCGCCGTGACCCAGGCTGTAGGCTCCTGCTGAAACGAGTTGCAGGCGGCGAAACCACCGATCCACTTTCATGGGGCGTGTCCTGCGGAATATCCATGCCACAGCCACCATCATCAGTGAGCCCAGCACAAATCCAAGCACCGGCGACACAAAAATGAAGGCCACTGTCCGCATCACACCGCTCACCACCAGCGAGTCCACGCCAGCTTTGGCGATCACCGCACCCACAATGCCGCCAATCAGCGCGTGCGACGAGCTGCTGGGAATGCCGTAATACCAGGTGATGGCGTTCCAGGTGATGGCTCCCACCAGGGCACCGAACACCACATTCACATCCACAATGCCGGGCTGCACGATGCCTTTGCCCACCGTGGCGGCCACGCTGAGATGGAAGATGAAAATGGCGATGAAGTTGAATGTGGCGGCAAACAGCACCGCCTGTGCGGGTTTGAGCACACCAGTGGACACCACCGTGGCAATCGAGTTGGCGGCATCGTGGAAGCCGTTCATGAAGTCAAATGCCAGGGCCAATGCCACCAGCAGCATCACTACCCAGAGGGAAGCCTGAACCGTTGTCATGTCGGGTTCCCTTGGGATCAGGAGTTTTCGAGGACAACGCCCTCGATCAGCTTGGCCACATCCTCACAGCGGTCTGAGATGGTTTCGAGCAATTCATAGATCGCTTTGAGCTTGATCAGCTCGCGCACATCGGCTTCCTCGCGGAACAGCTTGCTCATGGCATTGCGCATCACGCGGTCGGCATCCGACTCCAGTTGATCAATTTCATCGCAGGTTTTCAGCGCGGCCTCG
Source organism: uncultured Comamonadaceae bacterium (assembly GCA_937868695.1). Classification (GTDB taxonomy): domain Bacteria; phylum Pseudomonadota; class Gammaproteobacteria; order Burkholderiales; family Burkholderiaceae_C; genus UBA2334. Next base: position 3,955 of record CALMMY010000333.1, on the reverse strand, counting down.
GCCACATGGGGGTCGGCGATTTTTTCCAGCATGTCCACTGCGCTCTTGAGGCGTTCGCAGCATTTGACGTTGATTTCAGTCAGGCGACCGATGGCATCGGTCATGTGGCGGATGTCGTACAGCGCCATGGTTTCGGAGCAGTCCTGGATCAGGTCAGCCACATCGTCCATCGTGTTGATCAGGCCATGAATCTGTTCACGGTCGATGGGGGTGATGAATGTCTTGTGGATGGCGCGGTTGACCTCGATGTTGATGCGGTCGGCAGAAGCTTCGGCTTCATCCACTTCGCGGTTGTATTTTTCACGCAGGTCGGTGTCGCTGTAGTTGGCGACCAGGCGGGAAAAAGCGTGTGCGGCTTTCACTATCTGTGCCGCATGCTGGCTGAACATTTCAAAGTAATTGCCTTCGCGGGGCAGCAGTTTGCCGAAAATCATGGGGAGTCCTCTGGAGAAATGAAAATACTGTGTGGTTGGAGCCCAAAGTTCGCATGTGCAAACAATGACTTCTGGGTGACTTATCGGTGAAATTTTTGTGACAACTTGAAGTTTAACCCTCCTGTTTGCAGGTAATTGAATTCGGTAACGGGATGGAGAGTGTTTGCCGGTGGTGGCGCTCAGTGGCCTGCATGCCGCAGGTTCGCGGTTTGCTTGCTCAAAATGAGCAGGGCCCATGATTGGCCGCACCTTCACAGGGTTCTTGAAGATGACGTTACATTCCTGAGCGCAACATCGGTTTGTGCAAAAACCGGTGGGCTCTCAAGGAGTTGACTATGGGCATGACATGGAAGTTGGGCCGCTTGGCCATGCCGACTGCGCCGGTGCCGAACGCGGTGGCCACCGATCCCCGTGTGGCGGAGTGTCGGCGCATGGTGTCGCGCAAGGCGCTGGTGTCGGCGGGCATGTCGGTGGTGCCCATTCCGGGTTTGGATGTGGCGGCCGATGTGGCGCTGCTGATGCGGCTGATTCAGCAGATCAACCTGAAGTTTGGCCTGAGTGAGGCCCAGATTGAAGCGTTGTCTCCCGGCAAGCAAGCTCTGGTTTTCAAGGCCATCACGATGGTGGGCTCCACCCTGGTGGGTAGCGCCATCACCCGGTCACTGGTGCTTCAGGTGTTGAAGACAGTGGGCGTGCGGTTCACGGCCAAGCAGATGGCGCGGTATGTTCCGCTGGCGGGGCAGGCACTGTCCGCCGGGTTGGCATACAGCGCCATGCGTTATGTGTGCTTCAAGCACATTGAAGACTGTGCCCGTGTGGCTGGCATGTTGCAGTTACCGGCACCGGCGCAGCCGGTGTGAATCAGGGCTGCAATGCTTTGAGCAGTTTTTGGCCAGCGCGGCCATTCACTTCATGGCCCAGGCGGGTTTGCTCGGCCCGGATGGCGATGCGGCTTTTGTCGCCCAGCATGCCATCGGCGGTGCCAATGTCGTGCCCGCGCAGCAACAGCAGGGTTTGCAGTTCACGGCGCTGGGCGCGGGAGAGTCCGGGGTCATCGGTGGGCCAGGGCGTGGCAAACATGTTCGGTGATCCGGCTGCCTGCCCGCGCAGCCTGTCTGACAGGTGGGCAATGGCCAGTCCATAGCTTTCGGCTGCGTTGTAGCTGTACAGCGCATCGAAGTTGCGGCTGACCAGGAACGCCGGGCCGATTTCGCCTGTTTTTTTGTTTGGAGCCGATGGCACCATCAGGCCCAGTGGCGTGTTGGCATTGAACAATTGCGTCAGCGGCTGGCCGGTTGCCGTGCGCAGCCCACGCTCCATCCAGGTGCTGACAGCGCGTTTAGTGCGCCGTCCTTCGCCGTCTAGCGACAGTCCGGCTGGCAGTTTCACCTCCACGCCCCAGATCAGGCCCGTTTGCCAGCCTGCCTTGCTTAAAAAATGGGCGGTGGAGGCCAGGGCATCGGGGATGCTCCGGGTGAGGTCGCGGCGGCCATCGCCATCGAAATCCACAGCCAGTTGCTCGTAGGTGGTGGGCATGAACTGGGTGTGGCCAAACGCACCCGCCCAGGAGCCCACCATCGCTTCCGGTGTCACATGCCCGCCTTGCAGAATGCGCAGTGTGGCAAACAGTTCTTTCTGAAAAAACGCCTGCCGCCGCCCGAAGCAGCTCAGCGTGCCCAGTGCCTGTACAAGCGGATAGCGGCCAAAGCTCTGACCAAAGTTGCTCTCTACTCCCCACACGGCCACCACGGTGGCTGGATCCACGCCATGTCGTTGCTCCACAGCTTGCAGCGTGGTGCGGTGTTCGGCCAGCAGGCGGGTGCCATCGGCCACACGCTCTTCATCCACCAACCCGGCCAAATAGTCCCAGATGGGGGTTTTGAACTCGGGCTGGTTGTCCAGCTTCAGCAGCACCGTGGCATCGGGCTCCAGTGCCTCCATGTGCGTGCTCCAGGTGGCGGGTTTCACGCCTGCGCTGGCGGCCACGGGTTGCAGCCGAGCGGTGCATTCACGCCAGGCCGACGCGCTGAGAACGGGGGGCTGTGCAGGGGTGGTTTGCGCAGTGACTGTGCCGCTGAACCCGGCAGCCAGCACACAGGCTGTGATGGCAGGAAAGCGGGAAATATTTTGAATAAAAAATGGCATTTGTGCTTGTTGAAATTGCGTGAGCAGCTATTTATTCTGAAATTGACTCAAACGGGCCAGGTGGCCCCGTGCTCGGGTGTGGTGGCAGGCCATTTCAGCTCGCTGTTGATGCGGTGGCGCAGTTGATCGGAGGCGGCGGCATCGCCATGCACCACAAACACATTGGCCGGAGCCTGGGGCAGCGTACCCAGCCAGGCCAGCAGCTGGTTGGCATCGGCATGGGCCGAGGCTGCATTGAGTTGCACCACTTCAGCCCGCACAGCGATGTCCTGGCCGTGAATGCGCACAAACGGCGCTCCTTGCGCCAAAGTGGCTCCGCGTGTGCCCGGAGCCTGGTAGCCGGTCAGGATGACCATGTTGCGGTGGTCTCCCAGCTCCCGGGCCAGGTGGTGCAGCACCCGCCCACCCGTGGCCATGCCACTTGCCGACAGGATGATTTTGGGGCCGTGGCGCAGGGCAATGGCCTTCGATTCATCGGGCGTGGTTGTCATGGTGGCTGCCCGCTCCATTGTGTGGCACTGCGCTGCATTCAGTCTGTGCTCTCCCAAGTGTTCGGCAAACAAGCCGGTGGTGTGGATGGCCATGGGGCTGTCCAGGTACACCGGCAGGTGCGCGGGCACCGTGCCGTCAGCCTTGAGCTGGGCGATGGTGTGCAGCAAAGCCTGGGCGCGGCCCACTGCAAACACGGGCACCACGGCCGTGCCTCCGCGTGCAGCCACACGTTGCAGCACAGGGCCGAGTTCGCTGGCCAGGTTGTCGGTGGGGTGGCTGCGGTCGCCGTAGGTTGATTCAAGCAGCACCACATCGGCAGCGGGCGGTGCTTCGGCGGGCAGCATGAGCACATCGTCCGGGCGGCCCAAGTCGCCTGAGAACAAGATGCGTCGCCCACCCACTGTCAGCAGCAGGCTGGCGGCACCCAGAATGTGCCCGGCCCCGAACAACTGCGCCTGCCAGCCGTGGATGGGCTCGAACACCTGGTGCGTTGGAACGGTGCGCAGATATTTCAGGCTGCGCTGGGCATCGTCTTCGGTGTAGAGCGGCAAGGCCGGGGCGTGTCTGGAAAAACCCTTGCGGTTGGCAAATGCCGCATCTTCTTCCTGGATGTGCCCGCTGTCTGGCAGCAGGATGCGGGCCAGATCGCGGGTGGCGGGTGTACACCACACCTTGCCCCGGAACCCTTCGCGCACCAGCAGGGGCACGTAGCCGCTGTGATCCAGGTGGGCATGCGTCAGGATGACGGCATCCACCTGGTTGGGGTTCAGCGGCAATGGCCGCCAGTTGCGCAGCCGCAGCTGCTTGTAGCCCTGAAACAGCCCGCAATCGACCAGCAGTTGCTGCCCGCCATGCTGAACCAGATACTTGGAGCCGGTGACTGT